>JBGTIL010000459.1:0-20288 GCA_041745695.1 Chitinophagaceae bacterium
CAGCAGCATTGCTTCTGTAAGCTTTGGCTTTTACGCCTAGCGAAATCAATTTGTTTTCCAGTGTCGCAGCCCTGTCGGCGCTGCTCTCACTAATATAGGTGAAGGCCACATGAGCACCATGCTCTGCAAACTTCAAAGCAATGCCTTCGCCAATGCCCCTGGCAGCACCCGTAACTATAACTACTTTGCCTTCTAATAGTTTCATATCAACTTAGTTGGAACAAATGTACTGATTTCACTTGCGGAAAATGATGAGGCAGCCAGGGTGAGAAAGCCGATGCAAGCCCAGGAATGTTTAGTGTTTTTGTTGCTTCAGTCTGCCTGAACGTTCAGTGCATCTCTTAAACCGTTGCCTAATAAGTTGAAGGCAAGTACAAGAAGCATAATGGCAAAACCCGGCGCCAGCGCGAGCATCGGGTTTTGAGTGATGATAAAATTGTAATTCTCCTTGATCATCAGGCCCCAGCTGGGTTGCGGCGGTTGTACACCAACGCCCAGAAAACTCAGGCCCGCTTCAATTACAATCGCTGATGCAAAATTAGAGGCAGCAATAACCAGGATAGGTCCCATGATATTGGGGAGGATGTGCCTTGCGATTATGCGAAAATGCGAGAAGCCCAATGCCCTTGCAGCCTCAACGTATTGCAGTTCCCTGGTGGCAAGTACCTGTCCCCGAACAAGTCGCGCCACGTTTACCCACATGGTTAACCCTACTGCCACAAATACCTGCCAGAATCCTTTGCCCAATAACAGCGTAATTGCAAATACGAGCAGGAGTGTCGGGATGCTCCAAATCACGTTCACGAGCCACATGATAGCATTGTCCCATCCACCCCGAAAATATCCTGCCGATGCACCGAGGATTATACCAACGGTTAACGAGATGAGCACTGTGATCAGCCCAACGCTGAGGCTTATGCGCGTACCTATGATCAGCCTGCTAAAAATATCACGACCATATTTATCCGTGCCCACAAAAAACTTTTTACTGACCACTGGTATTGGGGCCAGGGCAGCCAGCGGGTAGCTAATGGTTTCTGTAAGCCCTTCATCAATGTATTTATCGGCTGTGATACTGTCACCAACTTTTTTCCAGGCTGTTACAGGTATGTATTCATAGGCATCCGTCCGGCCCTGAACTATTCTTGTAAAAATAGAAGCGCCCGCCCGTCCGGTTTCCTTTCTGAGAAGAAGAAATTGTTGAGTAAAGCCAGGCTTCTGTCCCCCGATCTCGAGGATGATCCTGTTGGCAAAAGGTGATCCGTCTGGTGCGATCAGGTATCCAAAGATGGCTACCAGTACAGAAAGTGCAATCAAAACCAAACCAGCCATCGCCCCCCTGTTTTTTTTAAGGCGGTGCCAGGAAGATTGCCAGAATGTACGGGAAGGTGTTGCGGTATCCGTGGTGACCATTAAGAAATCTTATTTACTAACGACAAACAGTAGCCTTAACTAATTAGTGGCTGGCTTCGGTGGCAACCAATCCATAGGTGGAATAAGTGCAGGCGTACGGTAGTAATTATTTTGCAGGCTGTCGTTCCACCCATTAGGGTTTCTGTAAAATGTTTTACTGCTGAAGTAAACCGAGCCCTGAACGTTAGGGGTTGCCCTTAAGATCTGTAACTGCTGCGGAAGCTGGCTGCGCTTGTGCCAGGCAGGACTTCCCTTTTCAAAGGCCCTGTAAATACCGTGGCCAATGTACATATGGCGGCCATAGGCATGCTTGCTCCACCAGTCGATCAGCATTTCATAAGCAACCTTCGGATGACCTGTTTCCCAGTATAGCTGAGGCACTACGTAATCGATCCACTTGTTGCGTGTCCATAAAAGGATATCGGCATACAGGTCGTCGTAATTGGTTACACCAGCCTGCGAGGGAGAACCCTCAGGATCTTTGTCCCGGTTACGCCATACACCAAAAGGAGAGATGCCGAATTTGCACCAGGGCTTTTCTTCCTTTATGATCTTACTTAATTGGAGGATGATGGAATCTACATTGCTTCGGCGCCACTCATCCTTCTTCAGGCCGCCGCCGTTTAGTGCGTAAGACGGATTATCTGGAAATTCTTTACCGGCAATGCGGTAAGGATAAAAATAGTCATCCATATGAATGGCATCCAGGTCGTAACGGCTCACAAGATCCCTGATCACATAACCTACCCATCGTTGTCCTTCCTTGTTCCCCGGGTCGAAATAGCGTTTGCCGCCGTAGTCCACAAACCATTCGGGGTGAAGGCGGGTAACATGCGCGGGTGCAATAGACGCCGTTTTTATATTGAAGTTGGCGCGATAAGGATTACACCATGCATGAAATTCGAAGCCCCGCTTGTGCGCTTCTTCAATCATAAACTGCAGTGGGTCATAGTAGGGTGAAGGAGGTTTGCCCTGGATACCTGTAAGCCACTGACTCCAGGGCTCCAGCGGTGATGGATAGAAAGCATCTGTAGCCGGACGCACCTGCACAATAACCGCGTTCATACCATTCTTCTTGTGCATGTCCAGCTGGCGTATGTACTCGGTTTTCTGACTGTCTACATTATATTGACCCGGCTTTGGCCAATCAATATTATCTACAGTGGCAATCCATACACCCCTGAACTCATATTGAGGTTGGGCAAATGTTTGGTAAAAGCAAAAAGAGAAAAAAAAAGTTAGGATATTGTATTTATTCATGCCTGATATATAGAGGCACAAATTACACTAATCCTGTGTGCGAAGCTTATCCAAAAGGGCACTGAGCTGCTCTGCCTCAGCCTCGGTCAGACTGTTCATCACCTTGTTGATATGATCGGATTCTGCATCCAGCTTGGCAAGTAATTGTTGTCCTTTGTGACTGATGGTTACATCCACCAATCGTTTATCGGTTGGGCATACCCGTTTTTCTACCACGCCCTTACTTACCAGTCGATCTACGATCCGGCTGGTGTCACTCATTTTATCCAGCATGCGTTCGCGTATCTGGAGGGTAGAAAGCGGTTGCGGGTAACTGCCCCTTAAAATCCGGAGGATGTTATACTGCTGGTGAGTGATGTCTTCATCAATCAAGAAAATGCGTATCTGCTCAATCACCCAGCCGTAACTGTACAGAAGATTGATCATAGCCTTTTGACGGGCGCTCTTAAAAGTGGCCTGGTGAATATCTGTTTCTATACCCATCAATTCTATTAATATAAAAGTTCCGGTGCCTCGCAGCAACCGGAACAATCAAAATACGCCCCTTAGTTGTTGTAATAAAATTTTTCTTCTACAATCTTTCCATTCTTCCAACGCTGTACAGACACCTGTTTGTAGTTACGTACACCATAATCCTTATGGGTGTAATCGAACCACCACTCGGTAGCTACCACGTCGTCTGATATAATGGTATTTAAAACCTTAGCTCCGCGAAACTCGGTTAGTCCTGTAACGAAGCCCACCTCGTAGGCGCGGTTTTCGTCAAAACCTTCCCGAACCGGGTAGTCGTTATCCTGCATCCGGATTTCAGGCGCGTAAAACTTATCAAAAGCATCCAAGATTTTACCTTCAAGAATCATTGCGTTTAACTGCTCAACATTAGCTTTTAGATCCTGTGACATAATTTAAATGTTTTAAGACCTCAAAATTAATGTTTAAACATTGAATGAAAGCATAATAATTTGTTTGCCCCGAAATGAAATAATTAAAGGTTTGGAAAGATCCCTGGAACTGAGCGGATTAAAGGCTAATTAATTTCCGCTATGAAACGTTTTTGATCAGAGGTCCAGGAAAAATAAATTAGACTTAGGTAATCTTATTTCTGGCCTGGTGCCAGGTGGGCCGCTGCTCGATATGGTCTTCCAACGCGTCTTGTATATTAAGCATCTGCTGGGCAGCCCGTTTGATATTGTTACCGACAGAAAAATTCTTTGACACGATCTGCCAGCTGATGCGGGTTTTCAGGTTTTCTCTTTTGAGTTCCGGGCGGTTGCAACGAAAAACAATCACTTTATCGCCTCCGGTAACTTCGTATTCTTCTATTGAATGATTAGCAACCGTCTGCACTACCTGCATTCGGTAGGAAGTAGATTTTACAACAATGATCAATTCAAATCTCATAGTTGCAGTTCTGGTACGTCATCATGAATGAAGGATTGCGATGGATTGTCGGACGCGGAAAAATCTTTATGCACACTGTAAGCTTTCATTTTTTCTGCAGGGAACTGGTAAGCAGCAAGCTCCATAATCCTTGCTTCAGAAAGGATTCCAAATAACCATTCATAAGCCAGCGCTTCGGGCAGGATGGTGGGCATGCGCTTCTTTACATTATGCACCTTTTCCAATAGAGCATTAGCTGTTGTAGTTACGATGCTGAAGCTGTCTACCAGTTCGCCCGATTCGCCGTCCATCGCGAGCTGGGAAATCCCTGCCATAAAAAAATAGGATGTATCCGGAAGTGTAATATGATAGGGTATTTTCTTTGCAGCCTTGAGGATCTGCCCTTTTTTACCTAGTTGCGGTAACTGCCGGTATTCATAAAAGCCGGTTGACAAAACCAGGCACCTGGAGTTGAGGGCCGCTTCCCTGTACAAGGAGGAAGTCAGGAGTGTTTCAGCTTTTGCATTAAGGGTATTGTATTGTTCGCGGAAGGCAAACAGAAAAGGACTGTCCGGAACAATTTTGGGAAGGAACTCCCAGTGAGCCATCACAATTTCAAAACCTGTCGTCCCTTTAGGTTTCAGAATGGGCCAGGACCTGTAATCATAGCCCGACTGCGCCAACTCTCCCTCCCCCTCCATCGATTGCAGGGCAGCTTCCATTTCTTTTAAACGGATGAATTCTGCCAGGCTTACCCGGCGCCCGTTGTAAACACACATATTTAAAATTAGAAACTTCCGGTGGGTTTTTAAGCAGACCGGTCTACGCTTATCCCCAAACCTTAACGCCCTCTGAACAATTGGCGCAGATATCAATGTTCTCCCTGCTTTGCAACACTTTGTTCCGGAAGCCATTGTAAGTTCCGTTTTGCCAGAGCTGCCTGAAAGTTTCCGTGTTTAGATTTCCCAGCTTGTGTTTGGCATCTTTGTCGAAACAACAGGGAACAACAGCTCCATCCCAGGTAATAACAGGGTCGTGCCAGAGACGCCAGCAGTGATTGGCGTTGTTGCCTTTAAATTTCATTTCACCCGCACTGTTCTTTTTATAGCGGCTGTATTTCGAGTTCAGGGGAATCAACTGATTGGGATCGTTTTGATAGTCATACACCTGGGCTGTTTTTAACCACACATCATCCACGCCAATCTGCCTGCCTAATTCCTGCACCTCTTGTATCTGGTGCTCGTTGTGGCGCACCACCAGGAACTGGAAGACAACAAAGGGCGTTTTGCTTTTGAGTTCCTTTTTCCATTTAACAATATTGGCGGCACCCTCTATCACTTTTTTCAGATTGCCTCCCACGCGGTATTGCTGGTAGGTTTCCTGGGTGGTGCCGTCGATAGAAATGATCAACCGGTCGAGCCCGCTTTCAACCGTCGTTTTGGCAACTGCATCATTTAAATAATGTGCATTGGTGGAAGTGGCTGTATACAAACCTTTCCCGGAGGCATACTTGACCATGCTTAGAAAACCGGGGTTCAGGAATGGTTCGCCCTGGAAGTAAAAGATAAGATAGGTCAGGTCTTTGGAGATCTGATCTATTGTTTCTGTAAAAAAATCTTTGCGTAACATGCCGGTAGGCCTTGAAAAAGCCCGTAGACCGCTGGGGCATTCCGGGCAACGGAGGTTACAGGAGGTGGTTGGTTCAAAAGAAATAGATATAGGCATGCCCCATTGGATGCTTTTTCCTGTCCACTTGCTCACCTGGTAGCTGCTCCAGACCTTAGTCATGTTCAGCACGCGTCTTGGCGTAAGTTTAGACAGAAAATTAAATCGATCCTTCCAGGCATTCCATCGCATCATTGTAAAGGTAACCGAGAATCCGTTATCCCTCTTTTCAGGTCGTTGCTGGTTGCGGATGCCAGGCACGCCTCTATGCCGATACTCACTCTATTTCTCAGGCTGTCCGTTTCCGACCGTACATAATTTTACTTTTTTTACGTTATTCATTTAAATTAGTATTGCACCGATGCCTCCAAAAAGGAAGAAGGGAAACCGTTATAGCAAGGGTTTTATTGTAGTAACCATACTGGCAGCGGTGATGGGTGTAGGCTACCTGGTCTTCCTTTGGGCATCTAATCAACGTACCAGTTTTGTTGATTACAAAGAGTTCGGCATCCCCATCCCGACCCAGTATGGGATACACGGTATTGATGTAAGCCGCTACCAGCAAAGCATTTCATGGGCCTCCGTTAAAAATATGAATGTGCGTGGCATTCAACTGGACTTTGCTTTTATCAAAGCAACGGAGGGGGTGAGCAGGGTTGATCCACTGTTTAAAAGAAATTGGAGGAAGGCAAAGGAGGCCAAAGTGGTACGTGGTGCCTACCATTTTTTTATTCCGGGAAAGGATGGCCGTTTACAGGCTGCGCACTTTATAAAAACGGTTAAGCTTGTTGCAGGAGACCTTCCACCTGTGTTAGACATTGAACATTATCGGAGGGGCGGCGATGAATCACTGAAAACGGAACTTAAAGAGTGGCTGCAGATGGTGGAGGAACACTATGGCATAAAGCCCATCATCTATACCAATGCCGACTTTTACAAACACCACCTGGGAGATGATTTTGATGCCTACCCGCTTTGGGTGGCCCACTACCTGCAAAAACACCGGCCTCGCATTAAGCGGCCATGGAGTTTCTGGCAGCATAGCGAACAGGGTCGTGTAAACGGTATCTTGTCGAAAGTAGATTTTAATGTTTTCAATGGTGACACCGTTGCATTTCAGTCTTTATTACTACCTTAAAAAATGGATGAGTTTGAGCAGGGCGGCATGGATCCCCAGGTGACCAGGTATTTCAGAAAGATCATCTCTTCGTTTTCTTTCGGAATGCTGTGGATGCTCATAATGTCTACCTCAGGTATTTATTTCAGGCTTGCACTGGTTGAAGACAGTCTAAAATGGTACAACATCCTATTCTACATCATTTTCCTGCTAACGCTGTTTCTTTTGTTACGTTTTCTGTACAATACATGGAAAGATGCCTGATGGCACTGGGTATGTACAAGTGCAAGAGGGTATCAACTGTTTCACGAACTATGATCTGCTACAATCTTCCAGGCCCCTTTCAGTTTCTTCAGGAGCAAGGTATAATGCCCGCCCAGGTCACCCCTGGTGCGCTGCAACATCCATTTTCCCACAACGAAATACTGGGTTGAAGAAAGTGGTTTTACCTGTATGATTTCGAAAGACAACTTACCCATGGAGGCAGTGTCGGGATAACCTTTCTTATAATTATTAAGTGTTGCCTCCCACCCCCATACTACACCCGACTTACCAATGAACATCAGTGAGTCACTTTTCCAGTACGTTTGCATAAAGCCCTCGAGGTCGCCCTTATTCCAGGAAGCTGTTTGAAGCTGTAGCAGGTCACGGATCGCTTTTTCACTGCTTTTGGGCTGCGCACCTGCGCTGAAATACAGAAAGCTGAAAAGGCACAACAGGAACTTATTCATAAAAAAAATTGAATTTCAATTTACTGAAGCTTATTCGTAATTCCTGCGCCTGTTACCGACCTACCTTTGCAACATGTCTAAAAAAGGGATATTTTATATCGCTTTCTTTTTTGTTCTGGTAGTGGGTTTTTTCCTGGTAATGTCCTACCTCATTCCCGGATTTTCGAACCCTGTGATTCCCGCTATTGGAACGGTGCGCCCCTTTTCTTTTATCAACCAGGATGGAAAAAAAGTAACCAATAGTACGCTGGAAAATAAGGTGGTGACCATTGAGTATTTTTTTACAACCTGCCAGGGCATATGCCCGCGTATGACAAAAAACCTTCGCCCGGTTTACGAGCGGTTTAAGGAGCAGCCAGGCTTTCTCATTTTATCCCATACCTGCGATCCCGAAACCGATTCACCGGAGCGGTTAAAACAATATTCCGATTCTTTAGGCGTCGATACTCAAAAATGGATGTTTGTTACCGGGCGAAAGGACAGCCTTTACCACATGGCCCGCCACAGTTATAAAATTGACGATCCTAAAAATGATCTGACCCGCATCGAGGATGACTTTCTGCATACGCAGTTTGTGGCGCTGGTTAACAAAAAGGGAAGCATCGTTAAGATTTACGACGCCCTGAAGACGGCTGAAATGGGTGAAATGCAGGAGGAAATAGCAAAGCTTTTAAAACAATAGCTCTTACATTAGCAACGTGGAAAATTTTCTTGAACACAAAGTGGGTAAGGTGCTGCGGAAGAATAATCTAAGCCTTACAGACAGCCGTAAAAAGATCCTCTCCCTGTTCCTGCACAGCAAGGCTGCGATGGCGCACGGCGACATTGAAAAGGAAGCCGGTGAAAAATTCGACCGTGTTACGATCTACCGCACGCTCCAAACCTTTGTCGAAAAGGGAATCATCCATGGTATTCCTACTTCCGACAACTCTATTAAATACGCGCTCTGCAAAGATTGTGAAGAGGGGCATCACCACGATGACCACGTGCATTTTGTGTGTAACTCCTGCAAGCGCACTATTTGTCTAGATGATGTTGTGTCCCCTGGCATCGTGTTACCGAAAGGGTATCAAATAGAAAATGTACAGGTAGTGATCAACGGAACCTGTGATCAATGCTAGCCTCGCCATTGCTACAAACTGGTGGTTTTAAGTGATGACGGACAAGTGCCCACGCTGCCGCCCTTTCCCGATCGTGATGGACAGGCTGTTGAAGACTTATGCGGAAGCAGCGGGCCGTGACAATTTTTCAAGTTCATCGTGCACAAACAGCATCAACTCACTGATATAATCAGGAGTGAAATCAAATTTTAAACCGGCAGCTCTATACAATTCAGGTAGCGTCTTGGTTCCACCTAGCTCCAGCGCAGCCATATAATTATTGATAGCAGCTTCTTTGTTTTCTTTAAATTGTTTCCAGAGCCCTATAGCACCCAGTTGTGCTATGCCATATTCAATATAGTAAAAAGGCACTTCAAAGAGATGTAACTGACGTTGCCATCCCCACTTGCGGTACTCTTCTAATCCTGTTACATCTAAATTGGTTGGCGTGTATTCATTCATGATGCTGCGCCATTTTTCTGTGCGCTGTTCCGTGCTGTGTTGTGGGTTTTCATACACCCAGTGCTGAAATTTGTCTATCGTAGCAATCCAGGGAAAAATGGTAACTACCCTTTCAAGCTGGTGTTCTTTCGCCCGCCGTAAGTCTTCAGCATTATCGAAGAAAGTATCCCAATATTCCATGCTCATCAGCTCCATGGCCATGCTTGCCACTTCAGCAATTTCCATAGGGTATTGCTTGAAGGAGGTGAGTGGAAGATCATGTGCTAAGAAAGAATGAACTGCATGACCGCCTTCGTGAACCATAGTTGTTACATCATGCATCTGACCTGCAGCATTCATGAAGATGAAAGGAGCCCCGGTTTCCTCCAGGGGACAGTTGTAACCACCAGGGGCCTTGCCTTTACGACTTTCCAGGTCAAGCCTTCCCATTTCTTTCATCTTCAGCAGGCAGTCGGCAAAAAACGGGTTCAACTTCTTAAAACAGTCAACCGTTTTTTCTATGAGTTCGTCGGGCGTGTTAAAGGGAGTAAGGGGTTTAATTCCTTCAGACTCTGCTTCCAGATCCCAGGGCCGAAGCTTATCGAGCCCCAGTTTCTGGCGTTTGCGGTCGTACAAAAAGTTTACGATACTTAAGATATGTGTTTTGGCAGCCTCATGGAATTCGAAGCAATCTTCTTTTGTATAATCGAAGCGGCCCATTTCTACAAACTTATAGTCGCGGTAGTTGGCGAAGCCGGCGTTGGTAGCCATCTGGTGGCGTTTTTGCACCAGCGTAGTGAACATATCGTTTAGCGCAACCTTATCTTCTATGCGGCGGTCCTGGATCTTAAAATACACAGCTTCCCTGGTAGCCCGTTTTGGATTTTCTAAAAATTTGGCTGCCTGTTGCAGGGTATATTCCTTCCCATCTACATCAATCGTCATCTTGCCGGTTATAACGCCGTATTGCTGCGCTAACACAGAAACTTCTGCCTGGAGTTGGATGTTTTCCTCACGAAAAAGCTCAATGCTTTTCTTTACACTTCTGATGTAAGTAAAATACCGGTCAGCATCCAGTTGTTCGAGAAATGGGCTGTCGATCATTTTCCGGTTAATACCATCGGCGTAGGGCTGAATTTTTGGCTGGATCTCCATTACGAAGAAAGTGAATGCGTTTTCCAGCTCTTTGTTTTCCGTATCGCAGGTCATCCGGATCTGCCGCCAGGCGGCATCTTCACCAACCACTGCTTCCAGTTCACTCAAATGCTGCAACCAGGTTTCCAATTCAGCTTTCGAACCTATGGGGCGATGGAGCAATTCCTTTAAAAAAGGTTCCAGGTTGTTCCAGTCGGTTATACTGAAGTCCTCTGGTAAAAATTGGCGTGGAAGTTTTTGAATGTCGGCCGTGTGATTCATAGTATTGATAATTATGGTAATCTTTAACCGTCTCGTTATCCATCTCGTTGCTACATGACAAGCAGGAAATTGAAGCAGTCAGTTACCGGCAGCAGTCCGTAACTGCAATAACATTAACTGATCCCGGCGCCTGGAGGACGGAACTTTAATGCCAGGAAGTACAGATTAGATTTTTTCTTCTCCTGTTTTCTTTTTCGCAGGTTTTTTGGGCTTTGGCGTTTTTGCTGCAACCGGTGTCACTTCTTCTTCCACAACCGCAACCGGAGCTGTAATTTCTTCACCTGCAGGAGCGTCTTCAGCTGATTCATTTTCTTCCGGTGCAGGCTGCGACAGTTTAATTTCTATTCCTTTTTCATTCAGCTGCTCATACCATTTCACCATCTTTTTCATATCGCTGGTGTACACACGCTCCAGGTCCATTTGTGGAAACACTTTCTGAAAATATTCTTTAAGCGCTTTATTGTCTTTTGCGTCTGGAAGAGGATCGCCATTAGACTTCATGGCTTCGAATACTGCAACCAGATTTACATTTTCGGCTTCAGTGAATATCTCTATGCTTTCCAGATGTGATAAATTATGTACGCGGCTCGACACAAACTTTGTTGTGCCATCTTCAAGGGAACGAAGCAAGGCACCATCGTTTTTACTACTCACTACTTCAAACAATCCGGATAGCCCGGTTACGGCAACGATTCTTTTGTACTCCATATTCTTTCAAATTTTGGGAGCTGCAAGATACGACTGTGGATTTAATGAATAATAGGGAAGGCAGGATTTGAGAAGAACGCGCGCGTACGCTCACCTGCACACGACCAGACGAGAATCAAGGCAGCTCCAAGTGCCGGGGGAAAAACCCGACGCTCATACCTAACCAATAGTTGCTGGCAACCCTTGTCGCATACAGGGACGTGCTGGTTTATTTTCTAAATTCTAAATTGATTCAGACGTGAAAAAAATTAATGACGGGAAAGATGTAGACTTCTTTTAAAGAGAATTGGAAGAGAGATGGTTCCAGGCTTAAACCGGAATGACACCTGGCTGCTCCACCTGTTAAGCATCGTCAAGATGAGAACCAAGCCGCTGATACAATAAAGTAGTACCAAAAGTGGGGAGGTAATAACTCTGAAGATCAAACAAAGTACAGAAGAAATGAAATCTAGAAGAGGGTTCATTGGTGCGTTATTAATGATTAGGGGCGCTTCAATGAATAGAGGATTATAAAATGTTAGTAACTGATTGTTCTTTATACAATAAACCAATTCCTGTGCCTTTTTTCAAAATGTTTCTTTTTGACGAAAAGAGATGATTTTTTAATCTATTGGAAAGAAAATTAAGGAAAACTTGCCCCAAGATTAAACAGCTACACCATCGTAGGTAGCGAATCGCTTAAGTTAGTTCCACACTTATGCAACATCAACTGTGATCAGGGAACGATAGATTAAGAAAAACCACCGGCGTACCGGTGGTAGTCAACAGTGGGCGGCAAACTAAAAGCGAAATCCTACGCCTACTTTGATGCTGCGATTGAATGCATCTAGGTTTTCGTTCTTGTCTGCTTTGAGTAGACCGTGATCATAAGATGCCATAATATTAAAACCGTTTTGAAACTGGTAACCCAGACCACCGCTCACGCTCGCATCCCAGCGATTCAATTCTCCCGTGGCGTCCAGCTTCCTATTGAAAACATTAAAGCCCAGCACCTGCGCAGTGGAACGCAATTGTGCTTTTGCAAGGTAAGAAAGCTGCGGACCAGCGAAAATCTGAAATCCATTGAGATCAGCTTTCAGGAATACTGGAAGATCGATATAATGCGTGGCGAAGTCGGCCTTTGCGTTGGCACCAAGAAACTTCATTCCGGTAAATGCAAAATCGCCGGTAAGCAGATACCCTCTTTGTGTATAATAGAGGCCTGGCTCCAAAGTCAATTTGCTGGCTAAGGGGATACTGGTGTAACCACCGGCGAAAATACCTTTCCGGTTCCTTGTGGTAACAAGTCCATCGGCGAAGTCAAGTAGGGATTGCAGGCTGTTTACAGCGTCGCCTTTTACGGTAGCGGAAGATATACCGGCCCTGATACCAAACGAAGGTGCGGTTTGAGATATGGCAGCAGCAGAAGACAGAATGCATAGGAGTACAAAAAATTGTTTTTTCATATAGATCGGGAATGTTGATTAACCATTCTCTGGTTGGGAAAGCACACCTGTCGGATAGCTTAAGGGGGCCTAGGTAAGTTTGTGTTAAACACAGGCAAGTCGGGTTACTTAATTTGTCTGAAGTAACTTTTGCCACGCCAGGGAAAAGTCGCTTTTTCTTCAGGTATAAACCTTTGTTATGGGTAGAATTCATACCTCATTTCACCAATAAAAAGCCGAACTTTACCAAACAACAATAAGTTAGATAACTATGGGTCGATCTCAGGAAACCTTCAATAAAAAGGAAAAAGAAAAGAAAAAGGCTAAAGAACGTCAGGAGAAGGCTGAAAAAATGGAAGAGCGTAAGGCAAATGTGAAAAAGGGTAAGAGCCTTGACGAGATGATGGCCTACATTGATGAAAACGGAAATATCTCTTCCATGCCGCCAGATCCGCGGAAAAAGAAGGTTGTCAACGTGGAAGACATTCAAATTGGCGTTCCTAAATACGAGGCCAATGAAGAAGAAGCCATACGAAATGGCGTTGTTACTTTCTTTAATGATGCAAAAGGATTTGGCTTCATTAAGGATTTGCAAACCCAGGAAAGTGTTTTCATCCACGTCAACCAATTATCGGAGCGCATAGGCGAAAACGATAAGGTGACCTTTGAAGTTGAAATGGGTCCAAAAGGACCAAGCGCGATCAATGTAAAAAAGAATGTTTCGTAGAAGCGTGAATTATATTAAAGCTATGACCTTACGCTATTCCCGGCTCTGCCGGGAATAGCTGTTTTAAGACCCGGCCGTTTGAAAAACAGATTGCCGGTTCGGTTATTTCATTTTTTCGCGAAAAACTGAAAGCGCTTCCTGTTCAAGCTCGTTGAAGCGGAGTTCATAATTATCTTCTACCTGCTCGCCATTATCTGTGATCGTACAGGTGAAATTGTACTTCTCGCTGTTCAGCCGTGTAAGATGAAACTCATACATCCTTGGTTCCAATTCGTTCACCAGCACATGAGTCTTATCTTGCAAGTCGTAAGTAAGCGGGAACTCTGTCATTAGAAATGGATTGGGGTAATTGAGGTGCGGGAGGTTAATTAAGTGATCTATGCGACGGGTTATAATCCCTCCATAACTATACCATTTGTAATTGTGAAGCCCTTTGGAAGTGATACTTCATCATGAGCAAATTTAGTCCGGGGGTGGTTGCATCAGTTTAGGTTGACTGGAATCGTTGGTTGAGAGCAATTTGCAATCTTAGGACCCCCGATCGATCGACTACTTCAATCATTTACATCATTAAGTAAGCTGAAAGCACAATGGAAAGCAAACGTCCGGAAATAGATATTGTAAACGAAGTGTTGGAGGCCTGCATCCTGGCGTACCCGGTATCGGCATTTGTAATTAGCCTGTATAAGCAATACCTGCAGCGGGGGAGCCTGAGTAAAAAACAATTACAGGGCTTATACGCAAAGGCGCTCAAAATCCCGGAACTACCTCCTGGCAAATTGGCGACCCTGGAAGCACTAATCAAGAAAATGGCAACCAGGTTTAAGTCAGAACTGCCCAAGAATGAGCCTTTATATCAGAAAGATGAAGACACAGGCGCCATAATAAAAGCCATTTTAGAAAAATACCCCCAACACAAACGAGTGCTCTTTCTAAAATCAAAACAGGATAACAATGAAACCCTGAGTGGTTTGGAAGTAGCAGACCTAAAGCGCCTGCAACAGGTACTCAAATAAGCTCTATTCAATCACCTGACCCTTCCTCCAGGCAAGAGGCAAGTGCCGAATAGCCAGAACGGTACAAACATTTCCCCATTTCAAAGCGCAATCTTCAGATGTTCTCTTAAAACCGTCATCTTTTTGCCCTTTAAAGGCGCTGGCATGCTTTCTGTCTTTATACGGATATTAATTCATTCTAAAACTTAAAGCTATGTTACGTTGGACAGTTATATTTCTGGTAGTTGCGATCGTTGCAGCCATTTTTGGATTTGGCGGTATTGCAGCTGGCGCAGCAAGTATTGCAAAAGTATTATTTGTAATCTTTCTTATCTTATTTGTGATCAGTTTGATCATGGGCAGAGGCAAAGGTGCAAACAGTCCACTGTAATGTCTCATTCATAAAGAGATGGTCCTGTCGAAAGTCAGGACCATTTTTTTTTGCATGGTACATAGGTTTGATTGCACTTGAAAAAGGAGAGCAATGAATGCGCAGGGTTTCCGCGCCTAGCGATCTGGGGAGCAACCAGATTTGCAGAGGGCAGCATCCAATTTTTCAGAAGCACAACCTCTTCTTAATTTTATGTAATGCATACTATTAAATGGATTCCCCGCGAGCAGCTTTTTTCTATTCTGCCATTGCTTCAGATGATTAATGAGGGAGTAAGCCATTCGGAGTTGGAGGTGCGGCTAAAAGCCTTGTCGGAAGCCAACTACCGGTGTGCAGGCGTTTATGATGACAAACAATTAGTGGGCATTTGTGGAGTATGGACGCTGTATAAACATTATATCGGGAAACATATAGAGTTGGACAACGTTGTAATTCTGCCTGGATACAGGAACCAAGGCATTGGCGAAGACATGCTCCAATGGCTGCAAGAGTGGGCAACTAAGGAAGGATATGTTGGAAGTGAGATCAACTGTTACGTTCACAACTCTGAAGGATTGAAATTTTGGTTGAACCAGGGTTATAAATTGATTGGGTTCCACTGCCAAAAGAAATGGGAATAGAAAACGAGGTTAGTTTTTTTCCAATAAAGCGTTTACCTGGCCTGCTACGTAGCCGTTTTGAAAGTAGGCGTACAAATTTTTGCCGGGGCAGGAGGTCACCGCAGAATTGTCGCGGTGAGTAGATAAGGTAGTGGAAGGGATATTGAATTGTTTGGAAACCTTTGCAATCAGTCTAATCAGGGATTCCAATTGTTTTTTATTTACTTCCTGAACCTCCAGATTACCCAGGCAGGTGATCAACAAGTGTCCTGTCGGGTCATATTCAGTGGCGGTTTCTCCAACGGTGTAAGGATTTCTGCCTTCGTAAATCGTGCCATTGGGCGCAATCAGGTAATGGTAGGGAATGTCGGCCCAGTTTCTGTCCTTCCCCATGCCCCATACCTGAATGGCCTTGATTTTTCGGCCCGCGTCATCGCTTTCATCCAGCCGCGTTCCTTCGTGGTGAACTGTTATTCTGATAGGCACATGCCGCTTAAACGCCTTCGGTTCGTTAGCGCCCCAGGCAGAACGGGAAAGCAACACCAATTCGTTGCCGCGGCCCGGGCGCTGTTTAGCAGGGCTACATCCACTCAGCAAACCTATAGATACCAGGGTCAAAAGAAACAGTCTGTTCATCTTACTAAAATACCTCATCTGAATTAAGCAACAGGCTTTGGTAAAAGGGATTCCCAAAATTTGTGTGCAAGGTGAAAAAATCTGTTGTATCGGTGGAATATCAGATTATTTTTGCTCATGGTATAGCCTTTGCTATTTTACCCGGAGGATAAATTGCTTTCTATGAGATCGTTCGCAAAATTTGCTTTAATACTTACCGCTCTGACGACTGTGGCTGCTGTTATTGCCTACAGGTCGAGGAGGGAAAAGTGTACCGACATGCTGTCGGAGGTTTCAGACCAGGGCTATGAAACCGCCCATGATATTTTATTTCCGAGAAACCGCCGGGGCGGATCCAAGCTCCACTACGGGCCCGTATTGCCTGTTGACTAAATCCTGCTTCTTTCCCTGTTCTCGTATCCTAAAAACTAATGACTGCATTTCATCGTTCCAAGTGACGCAATAAACTGGTCATCGCTCATTTTGCCACATGTGGACATGATCCATTGTGCTCCTCCCTCGCGCATCTGTAAGCTTGTTCTGCGCACCCCCTTTCAGCGATATTTTTGTCATTGCAGATTGCCCGACGGTTGCTGCAATTGTAGGTGACGGTGCATCCTAAAAATTTAGCTGGTGATTAGCAGCACCTGCCGCACTGTAGGTCTGCAAGTTTCAATAAAACGTTAGAATAGCCATTAATTAAGGCATTGTTACCTGCTTCATCCCGGGCACTCACACTGGCGCTGTTTTGCACCAATACAGAAATCACCTGCAAATGATTATTGTACGCTGCGATGATCATCGTTGCAAAGCCCTCGATGCTTTTTAGCATTCATCAAATGGTGGAATAATGCACACATCTGTTGTTCCTCCTGTACATCCCCCGGAAACAGCATCTATGAAGTAACTCAGTTCTTTGTGATTCATAGGAACGATCGTGCGTAAAGCGGCAAGAGGCAAGCGCAGCACCCGGGTGTTTTGCTGTTACATGTAGCCCACGGGAAGACCGAGGGTGTAATAAAGTAATTCTACAGAGTGCAACACGTAGTTTTCCCAGGCGGTGAAACAAGAAGACGGTAATTACTGCAATGAAAATATGGTCAAAAGCGCTCTTGTTTTAGTTTGTGGCCGCTATTAGTTTTGTTGCAGAAGTTGTTTATCACATGAACAGTTTCTTTAATCCAATATCCAAAACTTTTGCGAGAAGCCAAATAAAGTAAAATCAAGTTTAGTAACCATCATTCCTGACCGTTCGCCTCGTGTAGAATTAATTCCTGAGAACCACCTTTCGTCCTTTGAAAACCAAACTAATCCGATAGGTAAAACGGATTTCCGTCCCTGTGTTGCTCCTTGAGTGTGCATCTGACACTTTTGGCGAAAGCGATTAATCGCTTTTGCAAAACCAATTGATCAACCCTTTAAAGATTATGTGAGGTATGAAACAAGAACTGCGAAAAAGAATTCTTATTATCGACGATGACGTTGATCTTCTCATGCTACTCGAGCGTCGCCTGGAAAAAGAAGGCTACACTATTGAAACAGCCGCCAGCCTGCTGGAAGCTGAAGAAATTATCCCCAACTTCACTCCCCACCTTGTGTTACTCGATATCAATGTGAATGGCGAAGACGGACGTCAGCTCTGCTGGAAGTTGAAGAAAACTGAAGACCAATACAGCATCAAGGTTATGCTGATGTCGGGCTACGACTACAACACCGGACGGGCGGCTTTGTTTGGAGCAGACGAACTGTTGCCTAAACCTCTCCATACCGATTATTTGCTACACCGTATGGATGCGCACTTATACCCCCAGTTTGCATCCGAACCAGACCCGCTTTTCCCTATGGGAATGGCAGAATAGGCCGTGCCTGGGACGTAATCCTGATTTGCCACCGCAGGATTCAGATCCTTTGCCCATCAGAGGAGCAAACTAGCATACTAAATAATCAACTTGTTCGTTCGGACTATGGATATTTCCTGTTCAGCTACCTAAGTTGCAGGACTATCTAAATAAATCAATCTTTCAGTAAACTCTTTAGATTTTTACAGTCCTAACTCCAAGAGTTTTTTATGAAATACCATGATTTTACCACCCCCGAAGAATTAGAAAAGGTTGATGCTGCCTGGAGAAACGGCATCTTACTGGGTATGCGTACAGAGAACTTCCATACCATTTGGTTGTATGAACTCGATAGCGTTTACGTTGAAGCCACCTATCACACGCATTTTAATGTGTTGCTGGAAGTAGACTCTTTTACGGATATGGAGCGCCTGGATCCTTACCTGGAACAGATTGACATAGCTTCTTTACTCGCCTAGCTTCTTGATCGGGCGCCATTACAAAACTAATTTGCCCACAATTAGAAGGGCATTAACTCCCGCGCTTTTTCACTGCAGTTTGATACTGGTGCCCTTCCAGCCCTGCAGCCGGTACACCCGAAAGTACCTGCATATTTTTCCTCCCCTCCTCTGTTCAATAGTATTCACAAGATCAATCTTTTCGTAGTAAGGGGCATAGCGTGTTTTGGCATCATCAGTCACATTAGAAGGCACAACACAGTATGCTTTTGCCAGACTAGCCTTTGGAGCACGCCACTCGTTCATCCACTGGTAATGATGCAAATCTGATGTTGAGCCCATCCCAATCAGTTCAATGCCGAGGGGCTTACAGAAGTAGTAGTCCAGGTGAGCTGCGGGAAACCACTTATAAGCCACCACAGGCGTTCCACCCGGTATCAGTCCCTTACCTTTTTCGTCCTCGTAAAAACCGGCGAAAGCCTTTCCAGCGCTTTCCCATCCATAAAGGTCAAGCGTGAAGTCTCCACTACCCAGCCGTTCGGATGAATTTTTTCCAGGAGTACCTGGGTAGAGGTTGACGACAAGCAATCCGGCAACAACAACAAACAGAATCGTTCTTCCTGCCCATTTTAGCATCCCCGGAAACACACCGGGATCGCGAAGCGTGGCTAGATAGATAGAGGTCAGCGGAAGAAGCGTTACATAGGCTGGTCCACTCCAGTGAGGCAGGGTGTTTCGAAAAACAGATACAAGCAGCAGGAGGGTAATCATAGGCAGGGCGATACAGGCATATAGGACGAGGGTCTCCTGAGATTCCAGTTTGGATTTTTTCCAGGCCAAAAGGGCGGCTGCAAGAAGTACGACATTGAAGGGGTTGTTATACAATAACTGTCCAAACAGCTCGCGGAGAAAACCGGAAACGTTTAATGTAAATTCCGATACCGTCACCCGATCGCTGTGATAACGGTAGGTGATGAAGTCGTTATTCCAGTTCCAAACCAGTATGGGACTAACTATAAAAACAAAAATTAGCCCGGCAGCATAAAACTGGGGAAGCCTGAACCATGCTCTTTTTCTAAGAATCATGAATAGTGTCAGACCTATTGGGATGAAGCCCCCATGTACTTTACTCAGCACGCAAAGTCCTGCGCTGGCACCAAAAAATATCCATAGGCCCCAGCTGCGGGGGTTATGGCTGATCTGAAGCAGGAAGTAGAGACTGCAGCACCAGAACAAGATCTGGGGCGAATCTGGCAGAATAAAAACCCCGGCTATGATGCTGGCGTAAAGGGAAGCGGTATAGAGGCAGGCTGCGTACCATCCTGCTTTTTCAGAATGCATTTGACAAACGATCCGGTAGAGCAGCCAGGTGGCCAGCGCTGCACTGAGTATGCTCCCCAAACGGACAAACAGTTCGTATTCTTCCAATAGCAAGTTGAAAGTAAATGCCCTGATCCATACGCCTACCATTGGAGGATGGTCGAAATAGTTCCATTGCAACCGCTGACTATAGGTCCAGTAATACACCTCGTCGTTCCCGAGCTGAATACCTGCGGCCACTATGCAGCGCAGGATGCTGGCAAAAGCAATCAAAAGGAGCACTTTCTTTTTATAAGCCTCGGCCAATGTTTTCAATTTGATGCAAAGAAAGTTTATCCTTAAGGCATTCCCTCACAGCAATGGCAAGAACTAAGTGTTCAGATGGTGCGGCCGGACCTGTGACCGTGTTGAGGAAACGGCATCTTACGAAATGCAGGGAAGCCCTAACCAGTTAATTCCTTCAAAAACGGGCAAAAAGTTAACATTGAGATAATATAATAAAACGGAGATTTACAACCCAATTTATTATGTATGGCAGTTAAAGACAAAAAATATAAGTACGTAGAAGACGTTATAGAAGACTACATGAGACTGACTGACGAGCAGATTGAAATCCCGCTGCTGCTGGCAAAGACAGAGGAGAAGCATATCAGTCTTCAAAGTGATTGGAACGGTACTGTTATCAAGAAG
>JBGTIL010000460.1:0-11108 GCA_041745695.1 Chitinophagaceae bacterium
GGCTTGGGAACCGTAGAGACGCCCGGTCTGATTGCTTTCTTAAAATCTTATTTTGCCAGGGAGCAGGTGGAAGCAGCCATCATTGGCATGCCCACCAACCTCAATGACACGGATACACATGCCACACCATTTGTAAAAAAATTCATCGCTCAGTTTAAGAAGGCTTTTCCCGCCATACCCATTACAGAAGTTGATGAACGTTACTCGTCCAAAATGGCTTCGAAAGCCATGGTGGAAATGGGCATGAAAAAGCACGAACGACGCAAAAAGGAATTGGTAGATGAAATTGCTGCCACAATGCTCCTGCAGGAGTACATGCAAAACCGGTGACCTGAGAAAAACACTGTTCGTCCCCTTTCAGTGTGACCATACCGCATCAAACCCAGATTTATCAATTAATAAGGAACAAGACTGCACCTCCCGCCGCTACGAAATGTATTTTTGCAGCCGGATAATTTTCTAAACTTAACATCGGATCAATAATGGTTTTACCAATAGTGGCATACGGGCATCCAGTTCTGCGAAAGATGGCTCATGAAATCGAACCGGACTACCTGGAACTTCAAAAGTTTATCGCCGATATGTGGGATACCATGTACGCATCCAATGGCGTGGGACTTGCCGCACCCCAGGTAGCCAAAGACATCCGGGTGTTTGTCATAGACAGTGCACAGATATTCACCAATATGGATGAGGAAGACAGGAAAGAAAAAACCTATCCTGACGAACCGGGCACAAAACAGGTTTTCATTAATGCCAGGCTGATAGATGAAGGTGGAAACGACTGGCTGTATAACGAAGGCTGTTTAAGTATTCCCAAAATTCGGGAAGATATTGCACGTGCTGAAGAAGTTACCCTAACATTCATGGATGAGCATTTTAACCGGCACACACGCACATACAACGGAATCACTGGTCGCATCATCTTACACGAGTATGATCACATTGATGGAAAATTATTTATCGATCACCTTTCGATTCTAAAACGAAAATTACTTAAACGAAAGCTGGATGCGATCTCCAAAGGTGCCATTCAGGTAGATTACAAAATGCTGTTCCCTAAAAAATGAAAAAATATTTAGTCTGCTGTTCCTTTTTCCTGCTACCGCTTGCGCTCCTTGCCCAGGAAGACAGCGCTGATGTGGAAGCGGTACGCAGAACCGTACAATTGAGTGAGGTGATTGTGCGCAGCGACCTCAACGTCCCGCGGTTTTTAAAACGTATCAAGAACGACAGCAGCTACTACAAAGCCTTCAAAAACCTGCATATCCTGGGTTACAGTGCATTGAACTTTGTTCAAATGCGCGATAAGAAAGGCAGTGTCAAGGCTTCCCTCAACAGCCGGACGAAACAAAATGTATCTGGTGGCTGCCGTACCATGGATGTTTTAGATGAAAAGGTTACAGGCGATTATTACGACCGCAAGAAAGAACTGAATTATTACACAGCGGAACTCTACGCAGCATTTTTCTTCACCGAAGGAAAAATTTGCGGCGATAACAATATCGTGAGCGGAAGTGAACACAGTCTCAAGAGCAAAAAAGGACTTCAGAAAAATAAAGAGCAGCTCAAAATGCTTTTTTTTAACCCGGGTCGTAAAATTCCAGGTATCCCTTTCATAGGCGACAAACTGGATGTATTCGATGCAGACGTAGCCCAGTACTATGATTTCACCATAGATACAGCCAACCTCAACGGACAGGAAACCTATGTTTTTGGCATCAAGCAAAAGCAGGGCTTATCTGCCTCCCAGCGCGGAAACATCGTCTTCGACAACCTTACTACCTGGTTCAATCAAAAAACAATGGAGATCGTAGCCCGCAATTATGATCTTAGTTTTGATGCAGGTGTATACGATTTCGATGTACACATGGAAGTGCAAATGCAGAAGGTTGGAGAGCTTGTAGTGCCCCATGTACTCCGGTACAGCGGTAACTGGTTCCTCCTTTCCAAAAAGCGGGAGAGAGGCATATTCACAGCCACACTTTATGATTTCAAAAACTGATAAGCAATTTCAGGAGGTGAACGCATTTTTCAGCATGATATATTAGAAAGTTTCGGTCAATTCTATTCAAGATGCAGGGTAGGGTTACGATTTAAACCACCGATATAAGATCTCCATTTTTCCAGTACCTCAGTAATATCATCAGGAATCTCAGTATCGAAATGTAAGGTTTCCCCGGTGCTCGGATGAACAAAGCCCAGGGTTTTTGCATGCAGCGCCTGGCGTTTGCAAAGGGCAAAGCAATTTTCTACAAACTGTTTATACTTTGCATAAACAGTTCCTTTTACGATGCGGTCGCCGCCGTAAAAATCATCGTTAAATAACGGGTGACCGAGGTGCTTCATATGCACACGGATCTGGTGGGTTCGCCCGGTCTCGAGCCGACATTGTATCCAGGTTACATAGTTAAGTCGTTCCAGAACGGTGTAGTGGGTGATCGCATCTTTTCCATGTTCGCCCTCTGGGTAGGCTTCAAACAATTTACGCAGCCTCTGGTGCCTGCCTACATGGGCTACAATGGTTCCGTTATTCTCGGTCACATCTCCCCAAACCAGTGCCCTGTATTCACGTTTCACCGTGTGATCAAAGAACTGCTTCGCAAGGTGCCGCATTGCCTTTTCATTTTTTGCTAATACCAGCAATCCACTGGTGTTCTTGTCTATCCGGTGCACCAGTCCAAACCGCGGCAGGGCTTCTTCTGTAAGTGCGGGATTGGTTTGCTTTAGGTAGTAAGCCACGCCGTTGAGCAGGGTGCCCGTATAGTTTCCTTTCCCAGGGTGCACCACGATACCCGCAGGCTTGTTGAGCACCATCAGGTCTGCGTCCTCAAATACAATATTCAGCGGGAGCTTTTCTGCAACCACTTCTGTACTCTCCGGTGCCATGTCGGAATAAATAACAATGGCATCCTTCGGTCTTATCTTATAATTCGGTTTTACCTGCTTGCCGTTTACCAGCACCAGTCCGGCATTAATGGCGCCCTGTAATTTGTTGCGGGTTGCACCCTCCAGTTTGTTGAATAAAAATTTGTCTATCCGGTAGCTCTCCTGCCCGGGATCTACAACAAACTGGAACCGCTCATATAAGTCATCCGAAGCATCGAGCGCTTCAGGTGGTAACTGTTCTGGCAGGTCGCTGTTCATTGCTGCAAAAATATGGAGACCAAAGGGTGTAATTTTGATCCATCTATGCATGGAGGTAAGGTTTTCTTTCGGGATCTTGGGGTAATGGGCTATAAAGAAGCCTGGGACCTGCAGGAAAACCTTCTCCAGGAAAATGTTGCTGTAAAAAGAGCAGCATATAACCCCGCTTACTCAGAGGGCTCTCAACAAACCACTAACCATTTACTTTTTGTAGAACATCCCCCGGTTTACACGCTGGGAAAAAGCGGTAAATCTGAAAACATCCTGATCACCGAGCAGCAGCGGCAAGAAAAAGGAGTTGAACTTTTTGCAACCAATCGGGGTGGCGACATTACTTTTCATGGTCCGGGACAGCTGGTAGGGTACCCCATACTCGACCTTGAAAATTTTTATACTGATATTGGGAAATACCTCCGTTCCCTGGAGGATGTGGTGATAATAACGCTCCGGGAATTTGGCATTGACGGCGGACGGTCTGCCGGTGAAACAGGCGTGTGGATCGATGCTGCGCAGCGGGGTAAAGAACGCAAAATATGTGCTATGGGCGTACGTTGCAGCCGCTGGATAACCATGCATGGCTTCGCACTGAACGTGCATACAGATTTAGATTATTTTAATCATATCATTCCCTGCGGCATCAGGGACAAGAAAGTCACTTCTATGTCGGCAGAAGTAGGAACCCCGGTTTCGATGAAAGCTGTGAAGCTGGTGTTGAAGAACGCCTTCGAACAGGTATTTGATGTAAGGATTGTAGATCAGCCGTGAGCACTGCCTGCAAAGTATATCACGCCCAGGAACTACATGCCGTTAGAAATCTTTAGCTATATAAAACTTGTGTTTTTCAACGACCTTATCGTCATTGAGCAACTCGAAGAGGAACCAGCCTGCATGTAAAAAGTTGCTCTTATCAAGGGTGAGCGACCGGTCTTTAAGACCTTTTAATTCGAATAAAAAACTGCCATCTTCTTCATAGAACTTGACTGAGTATTTTTTTTGATCGGCATTGGGTAAGTTCAACTGCAGCGACCCTGATTTTTCGGTATATACATAAAAAGAAGGTACGAAGGATCTGAATGCAGGATCAGTGGGTTGCGCATTTCGGTCGCCCATATACCTGTCGGAAACAAGATTGTCCATTGCTTCACCAGGTAATGATTTTTTTGCTGCTGTAAAGTAAAAGGCTCCGCCTTCCATGGCGTAGAACAAGCGGTAAAACATGTGGTCATTGGGTGCTTTGCTGTCTGCATATCCGTTCTGCACTGCTTTCGGATCAGCTACTGTAAGGATGGTTTTGTATCCCGACAAACTATCAAAAGATCTTTGAATGCTTATCTGCCTGATGTTCGGGAATTGGTTAACCCATCCCACCACAGTTCGGGTGCCCGCATTGCGCACAGAAAATTTGGGCAGTGTGTCCTGCGCGTGCAGCGAAGGCGACATATACAGTCCAAGAATTAAAAAGCACGCGCTGAAGTGTTTCATATGAGGGATGTGTAGGCACCAATAAGAATGCTGCAAATATAGTAGCCGCTGTTACAAAGACTAAAAAATTAACGTTCCTTTCTTTAACGAACGGTTTCCCTGCAATCCTCCGCTGTGTAAAATCAGAATGCGACTCCCTGGTCTAAAGTAATCTTCTTTAATCAGTGCGTCAATGGCATAGAATAATTTGCCGGTGTATACAAAATCGGAAGGAATCTTTGTTTGGTCGTACCAGCTATTCATAAATTGAAGGAGCAGTGAGTTATGCTTTGCGTAGCCCCCAAAATGAAACTGGTGATGAATCAAAAAGCGGTTATGCATGGTTGTGGGCAGAAGCCATCTGATCGCTGCTTCCAGGTCCCCGTTGTTCTTCAGGGCACTTATACCCAGCACTTCCTGATGGGGCAAAGCGGTGGTGGTGATTCCTGCCAGGGTTGTACCCGTACCTACAGCTGCCGCAAAATGAGTATACGCTGTCATGGAAGAGCCGCAGAGAAGCGACGCTGCGCCTTGCATGCCCGGGGTGCCGTATCCTCCTTCAGCAACCACCAGCGTTGTTGATTTATCTTGCTGGCTCCAAACCTCATTGGGAATCATTTTCGCCCCGTACTGCTCCCGTGGAATAAAGTACAGCGTCATGCCATAAGCCATAGCCTCCTGGAGTGTATATGAAAGGGCCGCAGGCTTTTCTCCACGAATGACGCCAATGGATGCTAAACCCTGCTGCTTACAAATGGCGGCTGTGGCAACGATATGGTTAGAGTAAGCTCCTCCGAAAGTAAGCAAACCCGTTGCGCCCTGGGTTTCTGCCTGCTGCAGGTAGTACTTTAACTTAAACCACTTGTTACCGGACACAACCGGGTGCACAAGGTCAGAACGCAACACGTCTACTTGTACATTCTTGTGCTGGTACAGATTTTTTATAGAGTCAATACGTAATTCTTGTGGCAGCACAGTCATTTTCTTACAGCAGGTGCGAATTTATTTAAATTCGCACCCAATTAACTTTTGATTTATATGAAACCTACACTAGTGATCATGGCCGCCGGAATGGCTTCCCGTTATGGCAGCATGAAGCAAATTCAGCAGTTCGGACCCGGCGGCGAAACAATCATGGACTATTCGATCTACGACGCGATACAGGCAGGATTTAAAAAGGTGGTCTTTATCATTCGTAAGGATTTTGCAGAGAATTTCAAGGCCATTTTTGAGCCGAAACTTGCAGGAAAAATAGAAACAGCCTACGTATACCAGGATATCGAAGATTATTTGGGAAGCTACAGTCTGCCCTCAGAACGTACCAAACCCTGGGGCACTTCACACGCTATTCTGTGTGCTCAGGATGAGGTTACAGAGCCCTTTGCTGTGGTGAATGCCGACGACTTCTACGGCAAAGATGGATTTGTGAAAGCACATGAGTTTTTAACTTCCGCCTGCACCAAGGATGTGTATGCGCTGGTGGGCTACGAGCTTGCCAAAACCCTTTCACAGAACGGATCGGTGAGTCGCGGGGTTTGCGAAGTGGATGGCAGTAACAGTCTGATAGCCATTAATGAACGTATTAAACTCTACCGCGAAAATGGTAAGATCGTGTATGAAGACACTGACGGCGCCAGGCACCCGGTACCTGAAGACGCTAAAGCTTACATGAACTTCTGGTGTTTTCATCCATCGCTTTTCCCTTTTATCCAGGAGGAGTTTCAGAAATTTTTAAGCAGAAATATAAATGAGCCGAAGGCGGAAATCCTGATTCCTTACACTGCCGATCAGTTCATTAAAATAAAAGGTGGAACTATTAAAGTGCTTCCAACAGATGCTCAGTGGTTTGGGGTTACTTATAAAGAAGATGCCCCTGTGGTCACTAAAAATATTAAGGAACTTGTGGATGGTGGTGCGTACCCACCCAGTCTGTGGAAATAATACCGGCTTGTATCCTTCACCTGACAAAAAAACATCCTGAAAGGGATGTTTTTTTATGCAACGGTTTTTAAAAATTGCGTTGCAAAAACACAGCAGCTCAAAGATAATTGCGCACTAAATCGATCCTTTTCCGGATCAGTTTATTTTTACCATGTACACGAAGTCGCTGATCTTTTTAACCTGTTGGGTTTTGTCCAAGCCTTTCACTGAGGAGGTGGCTGGTAGTTTTACTCTTGCGTAAGCCGTGTCGATCTGGAGCGCTGCCAGAGCCTGGTGAATGTAGCGCGACTGGGTAGCAAATACAACACCTTCGGCACTGATCTGTTTGGCGCTGAGGATCCCAACCACTTCACCGTTTCTGTTCAGGATAGGACCACCACTATTTCCAGGATTGGCTGCTATTGCAATCTGGCAGGTGAGGGTATCGCCGTTAAAACCGGTTCTGGCCGCAAGGTAGCCTTCCCCATAAACGATCTCATTACGTGGGAAGCCCAGCGTATAAATAGGTTCCGCTATTTCTGCAGAAGTTTTTTTGATGCTGTAAGGAATTGAAGCGGGCGCTTTAAAAGCAGTGTCTGTAATTTTTAAGATAGCAAGGTCTCTTTTGTCGTCGATGTACACAATTTGGACCTGCAATTCCTTTTCTTTACTGTTCTGAACAGCAATGTTCCTTGCATTTCTGATCACGTGTGCATTGGTAACCAGGTAACCCTTTACATCAATAAGGAAACTGGTTCCGCCGGTCTTATAGACAATGGGCACACCAGACACATTGATGTTCTTTTTGATACTGTTGATTTCCCTGTTCTGCTGCTGATTCTGGTTTTTGATCGCCTTGATTTCACCGTTCAGCAGGGCTATGTCGTTCTTTTGATTGGTGGGCGTTACAGAAGAGATGAGCACGCTGATAGCAAGAGCTGTGATGCCGGCGATAGAGGCCGCCAATGCAGCTGTCCTTTTGTGCCTGTTAAATAAGGATACTATTTTGGACTTTTTCGCAGGGCGGGCAATTTGAATGACACCCTGCTCCACAAGGTCGGAATGGGCGGCAGCCAGTACAGATTTGAATTGCCGGGTTTTATCGAAGCGGCTGATCTGCTGGAGAAAATAAGTATGTTCTACCACCAGCTGGTCAATATCCGCGTTAGACTTTCTCAGGTTGTCGAAATACAGAAGTTCTTCGGGCGTCATTGAACCATCAATGTAGCGTTCTATTGCTTCCAAAATCTTTGTGTCTTCCATTACTGTGCTGTTTTATACTGAGAAAAAAAGGCCTTTTTGAGGCGCATCAGGCATTTGTATTTTTGATTCTTGGCGTTATCTGCATTTGTGTACCCGAAACTGTCTGCTATCTCCTGCATATTCCGTTTCTGCAGATAATAGGCTTCCAGCAGGCTTTTACAAGGCTCACCTAGTGCGCTCATTGCTTGTTCCATCATCCCAAACTCCCGGTCTTTGCGTTCGTGGGCTTCCACATCTTCTTCAACTGCGATACGCTCGTCTTCCACATCGGTAAGCACAAACCGGTTTTGCGAAAGGAGCTTCTTCAACCATAACCTTCGGCAAACTGAGTACACATAGGTTTTCAGGAGGCAATTCAACTCAAACGTTCCTGACCGGGCTTTTTCAAACAAAACCACCATGGCTTCCTGAAAAATGTCTTTGGCATCATCGGCTGAGCCATTATTGGCAATAACCAGCGATTGAACCATGTTGTAATTGTTTTTGTAAATGGTTTCGATCGCCTTCCTTTCGTTATTTGCAAGACCCTCCAGCAATGCTTTCTCTTGATTCTCTTCCTTCAATGTTTCGCTTTTAATACGGGGATTTAAAAATAGTAACCCTTTTGGGCTGCATGGATTTTATTTTTCAAACTGTGGGTTACCTTTTTTTACTTACCGCATTAAACCGTTAAGGAAGGGTAAAGGGGAATTGATTATCAGGCATTTCGCTCTTCGGTTCTCCACTAGGATATACTAGCCGTGAAATGGTTGAAGGTTAGATCGGGGTTCTGGAAACCGGTATTCTTTGAGATAGGAAAGTTCTTTTAAAGTGAAGATCGGAGGATTGAAAAGGGGCTGAGATGTAGACCAGTAGGGTTTGTAACGCTCCAGCATCAGACAATTAATACATATCGAGTACGTATAAATTTTTTTAAACAAAACAAAAACAATCAAATGAAAAAGTTCTTAGCAGTTGCCTTTATCGCAGTTTCATTAGTAGCTTGTAATGATGATGCTTCAAGCAGCACTACCACAGACAGCACCACCATCACTACAGATAACAGTACAATGATGAACACAGATACAAGCATGATGTCAACTGATACATCATCTATGATGTCTACAGATTCTTCTAACATGTCTAACATGTCTACTACTACAGATTCAACAAACAAGTAATAGCGTGTAATAAGTAGGCCTGCTGCCGGTTGTACTTATGGTCAACAATAGTTAAGAGGTTATTATATGGCAAGCAATCGTTAAAAGCCGCCTTGTTCTCAGGGTGGCTTTGTTTTTAGCAGACTGGTGAGATGCTGTGTACACTTATCGGCAATGGCAGCGGTTTGAGTTAGGCTCAACGCAGTATTGGGTTTAAGTGGGCTAATCCCGTCATCTGCGGTTACCTTTGCAAAAAAATTAGACTTCATGAGCATGTTCGCAGATTTAGGTTTGAATGAGAAGTTACTAAAGGCCGTTGAGGACTTAGGCTTCACTGAACCTACCGCTATTCAGGAAAAAGCAATACCCGTGTTGGTATCCGGAACCAAAGATCTTATTGGTTTGGCCCAGACAGGTACAGGCAAAACAGCAGCTTTTGGCTTGCCGTTGCTTCACCTTGTTGAAGCTGCTCAAAAATATCCCCAGGCACTAATTGTATGCCCAACAAGGGAACTTTGTTTGCAGATCGAAAAAGAAATTAATCTTTTTAAAAAATATTTACCCGCTGTTAGTATCGTTGCCGTTTACGGCGGGTCTTCTATTTCCATGCAGGTGAGAGATATTAAAAGAGGTGTACAGATTGTGGTAGCTACACCCGGCCGCCTGATAGACCTAATAGAAAGAAAGGCGATCGACCTGGGCAAAATAAAGTATGTAGTACTGGATGAAGCAGATGAAATGCTCAACATGGGCTTTCAGGAAGACATCGAAGCCATACTGCAAAACACTCCCGAACGCGACAGCACCTGGCTTTTTAGTGCCACAATGCCCCCGGCAATTCGTAATGTAAGCAAGCGTTACATGAAAAGCCCGCTGGAAATCACTGTGGGCAAAGCCAATACCGCGAACAAGAATATCGATCACCAATATTATGTTACACCAGCGCATAGTCGCTACGAAGCACTAAAACGCCTGATTGATTTCAACCCGGGCATCTACGGACTTATTTTTACACGCACCAAGTTAGAAGCCCAGGAAATTGCAGAAAAACTGACACGCGACGGCTATGATATCGACGCCCTGCATGGTGATCTTACGCAGCAGCAGCGCACCAAGGTGATGGATGAATTTCGCAGTAAAACACTGCAGTTATTGATCGCCACAGACGTTGCAGCCCGCGGAATTGATGTGGCGGGCATCACACACGTTATTAATTACGAACTGCCCGATGATATAGAGGTGTATACCCACAGGAGCGGCCGTACAGGACGCGCGGGCAATACCGGTATCTGTATGTCTATCGTTCATACCCGCGAGGTAAGCCGTGTGAAGCAGATTGAAAGAATGGTGCAATCGCCTTTACATAAATCAGAAATACCAACAGGTAAGGACGTTTGCCGCAAACAATTTTTCTACTTCATGGATAAGCTGCTTAATGCAGACATCAGCCATGGCGATTACGAAACCTACCTGCCTATGCTGCAGGAAAGATTTGCAGAAGTTACCAAGGAAGAAGTATTGCAAAGAGTTGCCGCACTCGAATTCGACCGGTTCCTCCGTTACTATGAGAATGCAGAAGACCTTAATGTGCGCGAGCGGTCGAGAGACGATCGCAGCCGCGTTTCTGAAGGCAGAAGCGCAGGCCGCGAAACAGGTGATGAGCGCAAGCGCGACTACCGCTCCAAAGAGTCTGGTGCCACTGGAAACACAACCCGGCTTTTTGTCAATCTCGGTACCAAAGACGGTTTCTACAAAGCAAGTTTTCTGCAGTTCGTGCTGGATATGAGTGATCTGAACAAAGACGTGCTGGGTAGAATCGACATGAAGGAAATGAACAGCTGGATAGAGATTGAAGCAAAATCTGCCTCGAAAATGATTGAATCAATTGATGGAAAAAAATTTAAAGGCAGGCGCATTCGCATGAATGAGGCAGATTCTGTACGCAAATAATTTTTTTTCCCATTTGGTACTTATATTTGATTGAAGCAATGATCAACACAAACGCATACCGTTGGATTTATTTTACACGCAATAATACCATATCGCCGGGAGTCGTTTGTTTATAGAACAACAATCAACTTAAAAGAAACAATAGTAAATCCCGGCACGCAGCCGGGATTTTCGTTACACCACCATGAGAGTAGCCATACAGGGAGTAGAAGGAAGTTTTCACCAGGT
>JBGTIL010000461.1:0-6081 GCA_041745695.1 Chitinophagaceae bacterium
CAGACGGTACAGGTTCGTAAATGTCTTTCTTATCCTGATCAAGAGGTAGTTCTTTCATAGGAACCAATACCAAAAAATGTGGTTCAATGTATTCATAATGCCTGTCCATCGTAAGACCTTTTACCTGTACGAATTTGTACCCGTCCGTTTCAATTTTCCGGAGAGAGGAAAGTGTAAATGGAACCGATTTGTTTCCTTCAGCTAATCCTTTGCGCATAATTGACCGTATTTTAGTTTACTCTATCTAAACAATGCCGGGCACTTAAAGTTGTGGGCTAACTAGAAAGTTTAGCCACGCAAAGGCGATTATAACAGGATTTTTTCTTTGTGACTGCCAGCATTTTCGCAACCCAGGTATTGTTGGGGTCTGGCGCGAATTGTGGCCTATTTTGGCGAATGTACTTCCTCAAAAGCAGATTCAGCCAGCACGGTTTGAAGTTCCTGAATCCTGGGCTTACTCAGAAATAAGTGAAGTGATACAAGGTCATCTCCCTGGGTGTTTACAAGCCCCACTAATATTTCGTTCAGAAAAATGGGCATTATTAATTCCAGGGTGGCTATTGAAAACACCATATGCGCATTGTGCGGCAGCCTGCCTTCATCAATGTCCAGGCTATATTGGTTGTCCTTCATAGAATGTTGCACTGAAGTGCTGGGCAGGATCAACCAATGCTTTACGGCGGATTGGTTGAATAGGTTTTCAGGGTTGGCAATTGCGAGGCTTGCAAACAAACATACTCATTACAAACGATAAGTACTATCCGCTGGCTACAGTCATTTTAAGCATCCCTTAAAACAAAAGGCAATTAAAATCAATTGTACCGCATTGATTAATTTTACACATGTTTGCTGCCGAAGGCGTTTCTTACAATAAAACCAAATCATTTAACCCAGTTGTTTTAGATTATTTAGCGGGAGCCGTAGAACTGGCGCCCTTCTACAGCTTTGCTCCCAGCCTGGCAGGCATTGAACAGGCAATTCAAGCAAAGAAAAATCAACCTGTTAATCGAATGCTTCTTGCACAAGTGTTGCAGGAACAGTATAAGGGCCTTGCCGAGACCGGTTTTGTAACACAGAATATTCAAGCCCTTCTGTCCGAAAACACTTTCACCATTTGCACGGCACACCAGCCAAATCTTTTCACCGGACCACTGTACTTCATTTATAAAATACTGCATGCGATCAAACTCGCACAACATCTTCAAATGCAATTTGCCGATTACCGGTTTGTGCCTGTGTATTACATGGGTTGCGAGGATGCAGATCTGGAAGAGCTAAACCATATCTACGTTGATGAAAAAAGGTATGAGTGGACAACATTGCAAAAAGGTGCTGTAGGAAGAATGGTGGTTGATAATAAATTGACAGAACTCATCGACGAACTGCAACAACAGATCGGTATCACCATAAGCGGCAGGGCTTTTATCGCACTTCTTCGGGAGTGCTACAACCCAGGCTGTCAAATACAGGAGGCTACGTTGAAACTGGTGCATGCACTGTTTCACTCTTATGGGCTTATTGTTTTGATTCCTGATGAAGCCAGATTGAAAGCACAGATGATCCCGGTGTTCCTCGATGATCTTTTTGAAAACACATCTGCCCAGTTGGTAGCCACTACCTCGAGGCAGATAGGAGCACTTTACAACGCACAGGCACATTCAAGGGACATTAATCTTTTTTACCTGACAGATAGCATGCGGGAGCGCATAGAAAAAAAAGAAGGGCAGTTTCGCGTACTCAATTCGACCATCAGCTTTACGCCCGACGAAATAAAAAAAGAGGTAACTGATCATCCGGAACGATTCAGTCCAAATGTAATTTTGCGTGGTTTGTTCCAGGAAACCATACTTCCTAATGTGGCTTTTATCGGCGGTGGGGGAGAGCTTGCATACTGGCTCCAACTCAAACATCTCTTTGTTGCAAACAAAGTATCTTTCCCGGTACTCCTGCTTCGGAATTCTTTCGTTGTCATAGATGAACGTTTAAAAAAATTGGCGGCAACTGTGGGCTTGCTTCCTGAAGAACTTTTTCTGTCTGAAACAGAGCAACTGAACGCATTAATAGCGCGCGAAGGAAAGGAGCCAAAACTCAATGGTGAAGTGAAACGGTTGACTGACGTGTACGACTCCCTAAAAGAAAAGATCCTGGCGTCGCACCCCACGCTCGGACAGCATATTGAAGCGCTAAAAACGAATGCTGTCAAACGTCTTTCCGGTTTAGAAGAAAAATTGCAGCGGGCGGAACGCAAAAAGCGTGTGGATACCCAGGCACAAATTGCAGTTTTAAAACGAGGTCTTTTCCCTGGGAAAAATTTGCAGGAGAGAGTAGAAAATGTGGCCCTTTTTTACAGCAAATGGGGACAGGATTTTATACACGGGCTGTATGACCATTCTCCGGCCTTTACCGAAGAACTAGTGATCCTCCAAAAGACTTCCAAGACCTAGCGCTATTTTAAACAGCGTACTTTCCCCGTTGTCATTGTCTGCTGCCAGGTGAAGTATCATGGTGCCGGCTCTCGTGTTTTGCAAACAAACAGATTCTATTTTTTGTCCGCGAAATGCTGTGTGCACTTCAGAAAGGTTAATAAAGCCATTGACACTTGTTTCCTTTCGATACATTTTACGCGAAAAATGTTCTATCCATCCAAGGTAACTGCTGCCTATCGCCCCATCCTGCAATGCATCCGGTGTGTCTTCTTCAGAAGCCGTAAACAGGAGAAGGTCGCTTTCAGCGACATAGTGCAAACCAGATACACCCTTTATTTTACCGTGATCCGGGAGTAGCAGCTTTAATGTTTTGGCCGTACTGTTGGCGACTTTGCCACCTGGTACATAAGTTTCTGCCACAAGGTGATTGTAGGGATACGTATTGTTTGCCCTGTTAGCCAGTAGCAGCACATCATTTACCAGGGTTGCTCCTTCAATGTTCCATGCTTTTATTTCGGAAGAAAACTTATTCTGGTAGCTGCTTTTTGTAAAATCCTGGGGTGCATCAACAGGAAAGGCGTATACCGTTCTTCGATTAGGTGCCGACAAAGAACCAAAAACATACAAATAAGTGCGGTCACCGTAATCCAGTAGGGTTGAGGCTTCCAGGTCTGGCTTAAGTTCTTTTGAAATCCTGCTGCCGGAGCCCGGGAAAAATGGTACTCTTTTTACTTCGCGGTAACCGGAGTCGAGAAGAAGCAGGCTGTTGGCATCGTCACCTACCACAAACAGGGTATTATTGGTGTATTCGATGGCTGAAGCAGAAGGAAATGTGGTGAGCCGGTGTACAGCAAGGAGTGTAAGTTCGCTTTGTTTGGGGCGGCAGCTATTTGTCAAAAGAATTAGCCCAGCCAGCAGAGCGTAGATCGGCAATCTTTTTTTCCACTTCATCATTCATTTCCTTTTTGTACTTGTCCAGCTTATCGCTCACCGCATCGTTGGCGGTGCCAATGATTTGCGCAGCCAGTATGCCAGCGTTCTTTGCGGCATTTAAGGCAACCGTTGCCACTGGTACGCCTCCGGGCATTTGTAAAATAGAGAGCACCGAATCCCAACCATCGATCGAATTGGTGGATTTAACCGGCACGCCTATTACGGGTATCGTTGTGAGTGATGCAATCATTCCCGGTAAGTGTGCCGCACCTCCGGCACCAGCAATGATCACTTTGAGTCCACGGTGTTTCGCTGACCTTGCGTAGTCAAAAAGCCTGTCGGGGGTGCGGTGAGCGGAAACCACTGTTAACTCAAATGAGATTCCAAAATGTGTCAGTATATCTGCAGCAGGTTTCATTATCGGCAGGTCTGAATCGCTGCCCATGATGACGCCAACTGTCAATTGTTGAATGGCTGTTTCTTCCCGTATGCTCATGCTGTTTTATAGTGTAGGTGCCTCAAACAAAATTGGTTCTCTTTGCACTAAGCTAACGGCAACACACTACTTCACCAAATCGCCGCGCAGCCGCAGCAGTTCTATTTCAGCTGTTTTAATATTATACCTTGCTTCTATGAGCCGGTTTGTTGATTCAGCAAGGCTTTGTTGTGCTTCCCGCAACTCTATGAAAGTAGAAATACCGAGGCGGTATCTTTCACGGGCAATAAATATGTTTTCCCTGACCAGTACCATGTTCTCTTCCTCAAGCGCCAGGGCACGTTTAAAAAGGTCGTAATCTTTATAGGCATTGGTGATGCTGGTATTCACAAGGGCGAGGCTTCTGTCGTAGCCGAGCTGCTGCGACCGTATATTCAGTTGGGCCACTTTCTGTAAGCGACGGTTGGCAAACCCATTGAAAATAGGAACGGTTGCGGTAAAACCATATGTTAAGCCACGAGTTTGTAGCAACTGGTTTTGCTGAACGGGGTTAACGATTGCATTATTCAAAGACCGGTTGAAGTTGTACGCAGAGTTAAGTTCCAATTGTGGGAACCTTTCAGCCCGCGCCAGTCGAAGATCCAATTCCGCAAGCGTCAGATTTCGTTGTGCTATCAGCAGATCCGGATTCGTTGCCAGGTAGGTGCTATTGATGGAGTCGAGCGTCAGATTTGCATTGAAGCTGATGTTGGTATCTGCGATAGAAAAGTCCGTGCTCACGGGTATCACCAGTAGTTGATTGAGCAATTCTTTTATCTTATTGATGGCTGTTTGCTGGGTTAGAGCTGCGGCTTTTTGTGCGTTCAGATCAATTTGCGCCTGCAGTATATCGGGCTTGGCACCTGTGCCTATATCGAACTTGTATTGGGCAAGCTTCAGCCTTTCTTCACTCAACAACATTTGTTCCCTTAACGATTCCAGGCCTTGCTGCTGCCTGATGATATCGTAGTACAAACGCATGACCTCAGCTACAGTGGTGATGACCTGGCTTTTTACCTGCAGCTCGCTAAGGTCTACTAATTTATTGAGGCGATCACGGGCGATGAACATCCGGAAACCATCAAATAAAGTCCAGTCGAGATTAAGCGAAGCGGTAACATTATTCGTTCTGATTTTGCCCTGACCCTTGTCACCATTGCCACGTATTTCGTTGCGGTTTCCTGTATTGAACAGCAGCCCGCCGGTAGCGTTCAGTCGTGGAAGGAGACTGTAGTTGGCGTATGCATAATCGAGCGTAGCAAACGAACCATCATTTTTGACGAGCTGGATATCGTAATTATTTTGAAGCGATGTTGCTATAACATCGTTCAGATTGAGCAGTCGCGGCTGGGCTATTGCGGGTACGAAACCCAGGACAAGCGACACGGCACATAAAACATAGCTTTTCATCAGTGGCTCAATTGTGCGGTTCCGGCAACCCTGTCTTCTTCATCCAGCAGGTCTAATTGGTTGCGCGTTTTTTTAGTGGACATATAAGAATACATGGCAGGAATCAAAAAAAGTGTGAGTACCAGTGAGAAAAGAATCCCTCCAACGATAACGATACCCAGCGGAACGCGGCTTGTTGCAGCTGCACCGAGCGAAAGGGCGATGGGTAAAGCACCCAGGGCCATGGCTAAACTGGTCATCAAAATGGGTCGAAGCCTTTGGGTAGATGCGAAAACAGCCGCTTCTCTTTTATCCATTCCCTGCATCCTGTTCTGGTTCGCAAATTCTACAATGAGGATACCATTTTTGGTAACCAAACCGATGAGCATGATCATTCCAATTTGCGAGAAAATGTTCATGGTGTGTCCAAATACCCATAACGATAACAGGGCACCGGCAATTGCCAGTGGAACAGTAACCATAATAATGAACGGGTCTATAAAGCTTTCAAACTGGGCTGCCAGTACAAGGAAAATCAAACCTAAAGCGAGGAAGAGTGCAAACGAGGTATTGCTCGAGCTTTCCTGGAAGTCGCGGCTGCTACCTGAGAGTTGGGTTGCAAAAGATTCATCGAGTAACTCGTCACTGATCTGTTCCATGGCGGCAATGCCGTCACCAATGGTTTTACCCGGCGCTACGCCTGAGGAGATGGTGGCAGATTTGTACCGGTTAAAGTGATAGATCGTGGAAGGCGTGGTGGCTTCCTCAAACGATACCAGGTTGTCGAGGCTGATCATCTGACCATTCTTGTTGCGTACATACAAACCTTTCAGGTCACGCGGATCGTCACGATCCGAA
>JBGTIL010000462.1:0-4176 GCA_041745695.1 Chitinophagaceae bacterium
GATCTTGCTGCCACCGACGCCGTGCAGCCTGCCCGCTTGTTGCAGGCGCGGCTTGCAGTTACAAACGATGCGCTGACCATCTGCGGGCAGGCGTTTCCGAAAGATTCCTTTGAGCATCTTTATGTGATAGGTGCTGGTAAAGCAGCAGCAGCTATGGCGGTTGCAACCGAAAACATCCTGGGTCATTATATCACCGACGGGTTGGTTACCACCAAGTACAACCATGCACTTCCTACGCAGACAATTCGTGTTATCGAGGCTGCCCATCCGGTGCCCGATGCTGCCAGCATTTCGGCAGTGCAACAAACGCTGGAAATGCTGCAGAAGGCTACGTCTAATGACCTGGTAATTTGCCTCCTCAGCGGAGGTGCTTCTGCGCTCTGGTGTGATGTGCCGCCGCAGCTTAGTCTCACGGAAATTCAAAATACCTTCCAACAACTGATTCATTCCGGCGCTGGTATTGAAGAAGTAAATGTTGTTCGTAAACACCTCTCGCTTATCAAAGGGGGGCAGCTGGTTCGGCATTGCGGTGGAGCGCGTGTGGTATCACTCATCATCAGCGATGTTCCGGGCGATAGCCTCGACGTCATTGCCAGTGGACCCACAGTGCCGGATGCTTCTTCATTCACCGACGTTCAGAAAATTCTTACTAAGTACGACCTGCATTCCACGCTGCCTCCAACCGTACATCGTTATATTGAAAACGGTTTAAATGGATTTGTTTCCGACACTCCAAAAAAGAATGATCCTATTTTTAGTCAAACCCTGAATTTCATCATAGGTAACAATCAAATGGCGCTGCTTGCTGCTGCTCAAAAAGCCAGGACGCTGGGTTATCATATTCATTTGGTCTCAGAGCTGGTGACCGGGAACACAGTCCAGGAAGCAATAATTTTTACCCGCATGGCACAAAACTATACCGGACCAAAACCTGTGTGCATTTTACAGGGCGGCGAAACAACCATACAGGTAAGTGGCAGGGGCAAAGGAGGACGCAACCAGCATTTCACACTGGTTGCCCTGAATGAATTTAATAATTTGCAACACAGGCACCATCACGAATCCATCACCATCCTCAGTGGAGGCACAGATGGAACAGATGGGCCCACGGATGCCGCTGGAGGAGTAGTTGATGATGATACATGGAAGCGGGCGTTAGCCGGGCATTCATCAATCGAAAATTACATTCAGGATAACGACGCCTATCACTTTCTGCAGCAAACAGAAAGCCTCCTGGTAACGGGTCCCACGCAAACCAATGTGATGGATATCATGATAGCAATCGTGCAATAAATTAAAGAAGAATGACAACAACGTATTACCTGCTGCTGCTGCTGATTGCTGCCATTGGTTTCATTATCTGGCTGACTGCTTATAAAAAGGTAAACGCTTTTTTCGCCCTTTCGCTGGCAGCATTAGGAATTGGGCTGCTGAGCGGACTTCCGCTTGCAGGTATTGTAGGCGTGCTCAAGACCGGTTTTGGACACACAATGGAAAAGATCGGTTTGCTGATCATTCTCGGCACGACCCTCGGTGTGATATTGGAAAAAACGGGTGCAACCATGAGTATGGCCAATTACATTTTACGCCGGGTGAAGGAAGAAAATGCACCCACTGCCATAGCGATCACCGGCTTTATCATTGGCATCCCTATTTTTTGTGACAGTGGATTTATAATCCTCAGCGGACTGAATCATTCCCTTGTAAGAAAAACACAACACACCATGCCTGTGATGGCTGCTGCCCTGGCCACTTCCCTGTATGCTGTACATTGCCTGGTGCCTCCTCACCCTGGCATAACTGCGGCTGTTGGCACAGCCGGCGGCGACCTTGGAGCGGTGATGCTCTGGGGTATTGCTTTGTCTGTACCGGTTGCCCTCGTTGGATATGTATGGAGCCTCTGGCAAGGCAGGAGAACTAAACATTCTTACACGGCGCAGGAAGAAGCACCGGCAACTGAAACAAATCTTCCACCCGCGCTGCTGTCTTTTCTTCCTATCATACTTCCCATTGCCTTGATCGCGGCGAAGTCGATTGTGTTGTTGTACATAACCGCAGAAGCGGGGGCGGGTAACATCTTTTTTCAATTGCTCTCTTTTGCCGGCGACCCCGTGATGGCCCTGGCGATTGGCATACTGGCTTCCATTTTATTGATTCAAAAAACGAATAAAAAAGAATTGACCCACTGGCTTTCCGATGGCGTAGATAAGGCGGGAATGATACTGGCCATTATTGCAGCCGGTGGTATGTTTGGTGAAATGTTGCAGGCTACGGGAATGGGTAAAAACCTGGGTGATCTGCTCGGTAATTTCTCCTTGGGCATCTTCTTTCCGTTTTTGATTGCCGCTATCCTCAAAACAGCACAAGGTTCTTCTACTGTAGCAGTCATCACTGCCGCTTCCCTGGTTACTCCCCTGCTTTCCGATCTGGGCCTGCAATCACCAGCGGGGGTCACACTGGCTGTACTAAGTATGGGCGCAGGCAGCATGATGGTGAGTCATGCAAATGACGCCTACTTTTGGGTGATCAGCCGTTTCTCTATCCTCGACACTGCTACTACTCTCAGGGTATACAGTACTGCTACTATTCTTATGGGGTTGACCGCCCAGCTACTCATCTGGGCTTACGCAGTGGTTCTTAACTAGACAAACGGTAATTCAGTAATTACAATCGATCGCTTTTGTAAAATGACTAATTTGGGAGAAATAGTTTTATGAACTACCTGAAGCGGTCTGCCTGCTTAATTCTCCTTTTTACAACCCTTTCCTGTGTATCAAAACTGCCTGTGCGAAGCAACGAGTGGCGGCAACTGTTCACCGGCAACGACCTCGCGGGCTGGGATACCTACATCGGTCCACCGCTTGACAGCAACGGCAAAATGTTGACCCAGGTACCTGTTGGTCTGAACAATGATCCTACCGCTGTGTTTGCTGTTGTTGAGCAGCAAGGAGAAAAACTGATACGTATCTCCGGTGAGCTCTGGGGAGGTTTGTCAACCCAGGAAACATTCAAAAACTTTCACCTGCAATTGAAATTTAAATGGGGTGCTTTGTCGTGGGGACAGAAGCGCGGTAAGAAAAAAGATAGCGGGCTTCTTTATTATGCTGTCGGAAAACACGGAGCCGATTATGGTGCATGGATGCGGTCGCAGGAATTTCAGATTGAAGAAGGCAACAGTGGCGATTACTGGGGTGTGGCAGGAGGCATAGAAAGCATCCGGGCCATTAAAAAATCTGAAGGACCCTATGCGTACGACCCAGGCGGCACACTTACTACTTTCAGCGCCACCAGCGCTGCAGGGAGATTCTGCCAGAAAAGGGGTGATGCCGAAAAGCCGTCCGGAGAGTGGAATACGCTCGACTTGTATTGCCTCGGTGATTCAAGTGTACACGTGATCAACGGTGTGCCGATGATGGTTTTGGTTAACTCCAGGCAGCTGGAAGGAGGACAAGAGCTGCCGCTGGAAGAAGGGAAGCTGCAGATCCAGTCGGAAGGAGCAGAGGTGTTCTATAAAGACATACAGATAAGGACCATCAACCGTATACCGGAAGCCCTGCTGAAATGATTGCAGCAGCCTTTATGCTTATGAAGCACAGAAATGATATGCACTGCCAGCTTCTTGCAACAACAATCCAAACCAATTTTATATAATTACATTTTTTCATGAGATTAAAAGTTTGGTTCTTAATTGCCTTTGCGGCGCTTCCCGTAGCAAAGCGGCTGCTCAGCAAATATCTTAATGTTACCCGCAACGAGCCGCACGCCGTCGTGCCTCTGGCGGTGAAACCGATTCTAACTTCACACACGGGAAGTCCGCTCATGCTGCACACAAATTTGTTCCGCCTGTTGACCAGCTTTATCTTTGCCATCAGCCTCTTGTCAACCGCTACTGCGTCGGCGGCCGAACCGCTTCGGGCGCTGCTCATCACCGGCGGCTGTTGCCACGACTACGACCGGCAGAAGGTGATTCTGACCGAGGGCATCTCGAAACGGGCGAACGTCGAATGGACCATCGTTCACGAAGGTGGAAAGAGTCTGGATCACAAGGTGTCGATTTACAGCCAGCCCGATTGGGCCAAAGGCTACGATGTCGTCGTACACAACGAGTGCTTCGCCGACGTGAAGGATAAGGAATTCGTCGCCGGGATTCTCAAGGCGCACGCCGACGGGGCGCCG
>JBGTIL010000463.1:0-8217 GCA_041745695.1 Chitinophagaceae bacterium
TTTAGAAGCTTCAATTTTTTTGTTTGATAGCGGATCCTACAAACCTGATAAGAGATTACGAGTTTGAACGGTCCGTTTTTATCTGCGCTCTATCTATCATCATTGGTCTCTATCATTTCATCAGCGGTCTCTATCATTTCCATCAGCGGTCTCTATCATTTCATCAGCGGTCACTATCATTCCATCAGCGGTCTCTATCATTTCATCAGCGGTCTCTTTCATTCCATCAGTGGTCACTATCATTTCCATCAGCGGTCTCTATCATTTCCATCAGTGGTCTCTATCATTTCATCAGCGGTCTCTATCATTTCCATCAGCGGTTCACAATATGAAGCGCTCCCCCTCTTTCAGGTAACTTTCGTCGATAACTGCTCCCAGTCCGGGTGTGTCGGGAAGTTCCACCACGCCATTGGCTTTATAGCTCATGCCTCCGATCACCGGATCTTCGGTGAACATCAGCGGCGTATCAAAATCACAGTGATGAATATGATCATTTGCCAGTGACAGGTGCGCACCGGCAGTCATACCCAGGCGTGATTCCATAAAACCTCCAACCTGCATATGCATGCCTGCTGCAGCGCCGAGGCGCGCGATCTTTAAACCTTTATGAAAGCCCGAAGATTTACCCAATTTGATGTTGAACATGGTACAGGCCTTCAGCGCAATCAGCCGTTCGGCATCCCAGTGGTCGCCGCAACTTTCATCGGCCATGATTGGGATGGGTGACGCCGCTGAAACCTGTGCCAGGTCCATAAAACGATGGCGCGATATCGGCTCCTCACAATGTTCGATATTGTAAACTGCGAGTGCTTGCAGTACTGCAATGGCGTTCGCGGCTGTATCCCAGCCCTGGTTTGCGTCTATACGCAGCGGATGATCCATTCCTATTCCATCGCGGATGGCTTTGATGCGAGCTTCGTCTACTTCTGCGTTTTCTCCCAGCTTTACTTTAATCGCCGGGAAGCCCGCTTCTTTAAAACGGATGGCATCTGCTTTCATTTTTTGCGGGTCACCAATGCTTACGGTCATGTCTGTTTCCAGTACCTTGTTATTGGCTCCACCCAGGAACTGGTAAATCGGGACGCCTGCGTGCTGGGCTGCAATGTCGTGGAGGGCGATGTCGAAAGCACTTTTGATGCTGCTGTTTCCATAAATCACTTTGTCCATGGCAGACATACAGCCTTCAATGTCGAGTGCGTCTGCGCCCTTCAACACTTTGGCAAAATACTGCCCCACAACAAAGCAGGTATCTATACTTTCACCGTTGATACTCATATAAGGGCTGCACTCGCCATAGCCGGCACACCCGTCTGCAGTACGTACAATAACAACGAGGTTCTGCACATCGTTGATGGGACCCAGCGAAATAACAAAGGGCTCCTTTAAAGGGATGAATAATTTATAGAGCTCAACTGATTGTATGGTAGCACCCTGCATGATGTAAGGTTTGATTATTTAAAGCTAAAGTTCGCCGTAGTACCCGTTGGGAAAATCGACGTGTTTAGGCATTGGGTTTAGAGAATCTCGAATCACAACAAACCCGGCAATTTAATTGAACAAAATCCGCACACCGCCATTCAGCAGAAGTACGTTAGGCACGTTGTTGTTTTGTAGGTAGGGAGAAGGGTAAGAAGAGGCCTGCAACCAGGTTCTTACTTCCCCGTAAAGGAAGAAGCCTGCGGCCATCGCTTTTTCTGCACCCAGGGCAACATCAAACGTTAATCGGGTAAAGCGTCCGGAACCGACTGCCACTCCCGGAATTACATAAATTGAACTGTCTATCACCCGGTCGAAAACGTTTTCTATACTCCCGGAGAGTAAGCCAAAGCCTGCTGTCGCGTAAACATTCCAGCTTTCCTCGTTATCAAAACTGCCGCGAAGGAACTGTTTGTAACCCAGTGACAGACCACGGTACCCAAGTCTGGATCTGCTACTGAAAGGAAGAAAGATAACAGCACTCCCCGTGTCTTTGCTGGTTGCTACTGAGTTGTTCCGGTAGCTACCATTTACGTAGTACGACACATGCACATAGGCACCTGTTTTCTTTGTTGAATGAAACTGTGCGCCGATCGTTTGCCCAATGGTAGTAAACCGGGCACCCTTTGAGGCATTGTGCAACAGTGAAACATCTGTGATCAAACTGAAGCCTGGCTGGGCCCACCCCATAAAGGGCGAGCAGCAAATACATAGGAACAAAAACGAGGTCCTGGTCAATGCAAAAGATTATGCCTTAAAGATAGGTTCAAATAAAAAGCCATCACCTGCAGATGATGGCCCGAACCATTTAACTGGTGTCTATCGTTTGAGGTTCAATTCTTTGATGATATGCGGCGCCCCACCCAGCTTGTCTATACACCATAATACATAGCGGATGTCTACATTGATCGTGCGGTTCAGATCTTTATCGAAAGCAAGTTTGTGACTCAGGGCTTCATAATTCCCGTCGAACGCCAGGCCTATCAGTTCACCTGCGCCATTGAGTACGGGCGAACCCGAATTACCGCCCGTAATATCATTGCTGCTGATAAAACCAACTACAAGATCAGCGGTGCGGGCATCGCGGTACTGACCGAAATCTTTCTTGCGGGCCAGTGCTACATATCCGGCGGGCAGATCAAATTCATAGTCACCGGGTTTATATTTTTCCATTACGCCTTTCATGGTGGTAACATAGTCGTAGGCTACTGCGTCGCGCGGCTTGTAATCATCCACCTTGCCATAACTTACCCGCATTGTTAATGTGGCATCGGGATACATCAGCTTACCAGGGTTTTGTTCCATAATGCCTTTCATGTATAACCTGCCCCCTTCGTTATTCTTCTGTACAAACTGCCCATACTGAGGCAGGTACTTGCCCTGCCAGTTTCTCAGGTACGCGTTCACAAGATTGTAGGCCAGGTCTTCCTGCAACACATTGGCATCAGGCGTGCGTACGAAATTGTTCCATTTCCGTTCGTCCAGCACCATCGTTTCACGAAAGATTGCTTCCGCGTATTTAGTGTAGGTAGCGGCACGGTCTAACGATCCATATTCTCTTTTTATCGCTTCGTAGAGCCCAATAGGCTGCTGCTCTTTAGGCACGGCATCAAAATAAAGTTGCATAGCTGCAGCTACTATGTTTTGATCGGAAACCCTGTTATGTGCAGCGAGGAAATTTTTTCTGGCCGTGCTCGCAGCTGCTATTGCATTCGTGATATCTGTTGCAGAACTACCGGGTTTGACAAGAATGTTTTCGACCTGCTGCAGGGTAGCTGTGAATGCAAGTAAGGGCGATCCGAGGATGCCTTCGTTGATATAAACGCGGTGCAGCGCGAAGGGGCGCCAGGCTGTGTAAGTGTTTTCAAACGTTGTGAACAGCGAGCTGTACTCTGGCTTCTGTGCCGCCCACTTCAAAAACGCTTCTTCACTCCGGCGTTTTTGACCATATACATCATACTTCACCAGTTGCTTTGTTTCACCGTCAAAAAATTTCCAGTAGTTGGCAATACTCGCGTAATCGCCAGCAAGCTGAAGTTTCACAGCCGGGTCTTTTTTCATTTCCTCAAACATGTACTTGAGGCGCATGTCGCGCAGTTTCACCAGCGTTGGATTATTGATATCTGTTGCCAGCTTAATACCCAGCGAAGTCTCGTACCGGTTGGTACCGCCGGGGTATCCCCATACCATCGCATAGTCGCCTTTTTTTACACCTTTCAGTGAAATAGGCAATGAGTATTTAGGTTTGAGGGGAGTGTTTGAACTGCTGTATGCGGCAGGCTGGCTGCCATTTGCATAGACACGAAAGACCGAGAAATCGCCGGTATGTCGTGGCCATTCCCAGTTGTCGGTATCTCCTCCGTATTTGCCAACGCTTTCCGGCGGGGAACCTACGAGCCTGATATCGCTGTAACGCTGATACACAAACGCCATAAACTGGTTGCCTTTGAACAGGCTGCTTACAAGTGTCTCGATGCTCTTATTGCCATCGCTCATGCGCGTGTTGATAGCTGTTATCACCCTTAGCTGTGCTGTTGATCTTTCTATCCCGGATAATCCTTTCAGTGAATCCATCACTTCTTTTGTAACATCGTCTATCCGTAACAGAAAGCGTACAGACAAGCCCGCAGAAGGAATTTCTTCACCAAGATTTTTTGCATAGAAACCATCCTTCAGGTAGTTGTGTGCTACAGTGCTTGCGGCAGCAATCTGACTATAGCCACAGTGGTGATTGGTAAAGATTAAACCCTGGGTGCTTACCACCTCCCCCGTGCATCCGTTGCCAAACAGAACAACCGCGTCTTTGATAGATGCTTTGTTGATGTTATATAATTGATCTTTAGAAAGCTTCAAACCTTTTTTGACCATATCGTTATACACCTGCTGCCCAAGGAGGAGGGGCAACCACATGCCTTCGTCAGCAGCCGCTTTAAACAGCAGGCCCAATGATAGAAAAAAAGTGATGGACAGTTTGCGCATAACCCCGTTTTTTGTAAAGACAAACGTACTTCAAAATAGCAGGGCACCCAAAAGGGCATTCAGCTGAATGTTGTAATTTGTTAAGTGAACATTCGTTATGAGATATACCTCCCTATTACTTTTCTGCTCTTTATTATTAGCAGCCTGTACCAAGAAAGACAGTATGCCAGCGCCACCTGCTCCTGTGCCACCGTCGGCGCCCGACATTAACCCCCCGCCTCCTTTTGGGTTTTATGTGGTGGGCTATTTTCCGAATTATAGAAACCTTGCAGACGTGCCTGCGGTTAAATTTAAAATGTGCAATGTAGTTAACTACGCATTTTTTAGTGTGAACGCAAGCGGTTTACTAACAGTTAATAATGCTGCCCTGGTACCACAGGTGGTGTCGGCTGCAAAAGCTGCAGGCGCCAAAATCATGGTGAGCATCAACGAGGCGGCAAACGGGAATTTCAAGAACATGGCTGCTACCGCCGACGGAAGAAATGCTTTCACTAAAGACGTAATGGCGAAAGTGCGCCAGTTTAGCTTCGACGGCGTGGATGTAGACTGGGAGTTTCCTTCCACTTCCGATGGTACCCACCTGACTTTTACAGCCCTGATGAAAGAACTATCAGACTCTTTACACGTTGGCGCAAAGTATTACCTAACAGCAGCCCTTACTGCAGGAAAGTACGCCGGAGCCTTTCGCGATGCCGTACAAAGCGATGTATTCGGCTATGTTGATTTTTTTAATGTCATGGCCTACGATGACTTTAATACCACCGTTCCTTATCGCCACCACAGCGATTACGCCCTTGCAGTTACCTGCCTCAACTACTGGATCAACACCCGGGGCATGCCCGCCAGTAAATGCGTGTTGGGCTTTCCGGCTTATGGGAGACCCTCCGGAATTACACAAACAGGAAATACAATGGCGTTTAAAGAAATCCTCGCCAAAGGCGGCAGCGCTCAAAGCGATTCTGCAAGGGTAACCACAGCTGCTTCTCCCATGGGATACACTATTTATTATAACGGACAACCAACCGTAAAAAACAAAACCATGCTGGCCAAACAACGAGCAAATGGCGTAATGATGTGGGAAAAGTGGCACGATGCTACAGACGGCAACAGCCTCTTGAAAGCAGCCTGTGACACTATTGGACGTGCATACTGACCCTATTAATGATTTTAAAAAGACTTACTAAAAACAAATCTTTCGATCAGGGCGTTGCGGAGTGACCCGGTACCATCACCCAGGATCTAATGGAAGGTGGCTTATTTTTTAGCGGTTGCCTGTTCTTCGTTCACTCCAAATTGGATATGGTCGGCATTGGTATAGACGGCAGTACCAAAAAGATTGTCCCAAAAACTGAACACACTCCCATAATTAGAATCCCTCTCCCGTCGTTGAACAGAGTGATGGATCCGGTGCATACGGGGAGACGCAAAAACACAGCGGTATATTTTATCTGCTGCTTCAGATATATTGATATTGGAATGATGTACCACGATGGAAGCGAAAAACAACAATTCGTAGATTAGTACCGGTGTATAACTAAAGCCTGCCACCACAAATACGATTGCCTTGCCGAAATAAGAGAAAAAAAGTTCTAAAAAATGGAAGCGGATAGCCGTAGTGCTATTCATTTTTTCATCTGTATGGTGGAATCGGTGAAACCTCCATAGAAAGGGTTGGGTATGATTTAACCGGTGCCAGGCATACATCCACATGTCGAGCAGGAACACTGTCACTATCAATGTTGCCCAGAATGGTAATGACCACTGCTGAAGCAGCCCCCAGTTTTTAAGGTCTATTACTTGCAACAGCCAAACCATAACCGCTGCAGGAGGAATGACGAGCACCAGATTCATCAAACCAGTGGCAATATTCCTTCGTTCATTCTTCCAATTGTTATACTCCTTACTTTGCGGGTAAACATGTTCAAAGAAATACTGCAGCAAAAAGATCGCTGCAAAAAGAATGATCTGCAAACTTTTAAACGTCATAACAGCCTGTAAAAAACTAAAATTATCTGAAATAATGAAACCCGATCAAAGGCTATAAGGGTTTACTGAGTGCTCCTGATGCCACTTCAGGATAAACTACAATTTAGTTATCATTGCATTCCTGACTCATAGTCTCCACTGCGCATTGAATGGTGCCTGCGGTTGTGACAGCGTCTGAAAATATCATATGGATGACCATAAGTATCATTATACCTGCTTACAACGAAGAACAATTAATTGGACCACTTGTTTGTTTTTTGAAAAGGAACAGTAACAGTGATGTTGCAGAAATTATCGTGGCAGACGGGGGGAGTACAGACAACACTGTTGCTAAAGCAGCTGCAGCCGGGGCTACTACGGTTGTGAGCCCCCTTAAAGGAAGGAGCTGCCAGATGAACTTCGGTGCAGCAAAGGCTACCGGAACAGTTCTTTATTTTGTGCATGCTGACACCTTTCCGCCGGCAGGTTATGCTTCGGACATCATAGCCGCCTGGCAACGCGGGCAAAGTTTAGGCCGTTATCATACGAAGTTTATGTCCACGAAGAAGATCCTGTGGTTCAACGAGTGGTTCACCCGTTTCGATTTTTTTATCTGTATGGGTGGTGATCAAACCCTCTTTGTAACGAAAGCTTTGTTCGACAGTGTAGGCGGATTCGACAATAAGATGCTGCTTATGGAAGAATACGATTTTTGTGCCCGGGCCCGGCAACGAGGCAGCTACACGATTATGGATGGTGCCGCTTTGGTGTCGGCGCGCAAGTATGAGAAGAATAGCTGGATACGCGTGCAAAGAGCTAATTATAAAGTGGTGCAGCTTTACAAAAAAGGTGCAACCCAACCAACACTTGCTGCAACTTATAAAAGAATGCTTAATTGGTAAACCGGCTTAATTTATTTACCGTATACTACAGATAGAGAATTATGAAGCGCTTGATCAATGGAATTCAGCAGGTGGGGGTAGGGGTCACCGATGCCCGGCTCGCTTTTGCCTGGTATAAAAAATATCTTGGTTTCAATACGGTTGTGTTTGAAGACAAAGCTGAAGCCTCGCTGATGTATCGATATACAGGTGGGCAGGTGCACGAAAGGTACGCTGTGCTTGCAATGAATATGCAGGGTGGCGGCGGTCTGGAGATCTGGCAGTATACAAGTCGCACTCCTGTACAGCCTACCCACGCGGTTGCTTTCGGAGACAGGGGGATATTTGCGGTGAAAATTAAATGCAGGGATGCCGCTGCCCTGTATGACTCTTACAGCAGGGACGGCTCCGTGCAGATCGTGTCCGATCTTGCCAGGGACACTGCGGGGAGCAATCACTTTTTTATCCGCGACCCTTTTGATAATTTATTTCAACTCATTGATGATGGTTACTGGTTTCAGAATACCGGCCAGTTAACGGGCGGTGTCTGCGGCGCCATCATTGGGGTGAAAAACCTGGAAGCATCCGCAGCCTTTTATACCAGGGTGCTCGACTATAACATCGTGTCACCTACAACGGCTACTGGTGATAAACAACAGTCACCATTACATTCGGATACCAGGCGATTTAAAAACATTCAATTGCAGCACCAGCCCCTCTTTCGCGGTGCTTTTAGTGAGTTGCTTGGTCCTACCACTATTGAGCTGGTAGAAGCCGAGGGAGCAACCAAAATGATTTTTGAAAATAGGTATTGGGGCGACCCTGGCTTTATCCATGTATGCTACGATGTGTCTGGAATGCCGGATCATGAAGGGCTATGCCACTCAACAGGGTATCCGTTCACAGTAAACAGTTG
>JBGTIL010000464.1:0-2087 GCA_041745695.1 Chitinophagaceae bacterium
TCAAGAACTATGAGAAATACGACCGTGGCAGACAAAACGGTGCTACCATGGCCCAGGATGGACAAACCCTCCTGTTGTACATGTCGGAGGAAAAGGGTGGTTTTAACAACGACATCTATGTTTGTTTTTTGCAGCCCGGCAACTGGTGGTCGGAGCCTAAGAGCCTGGGAAAAAAAATCAACAGCCCAAAATACAATGAGATGACTCCCTACCTCGCCGGCGATGGCGAAACGCTTTACTTCAGTAGTGACCGCGAGGGCGGACTGGGCGACAACGACATATGGAAAACGAAACGCCTTGATAAAACCTGGCAGAAATGGAGCGACCCGGTTAATCTCGGAAGCCCCATTAATACACCCGACTGGGATGCGTTCTTTACCCTCGATGCAGGTGGAGAATATGCTTACATGAGCAGCGGTCTTTCGGGTTTCGGACAGAGTGATATTGTTCGGGTGAAGTTGCTGGAGCGGGAAAAGCCCGACCCCGTGGTATTGTTGACGGGTAATGTATACAACAAAAAAACTGGCAGACCACTAAGCGCTTCACTGACCTATGAAACTCTCCCCGATGGCACGGAAGCAGGCAGCGGCATATCAGGAATTACAGATGGAGCATTTAAGATGGTACTGCCCTACGACAAGAACTACCTCATTCGGGCTACAGCCGATAAATTTTTTGCCCAGTCAGAAAATCTTAATCTTGACTCGCTCGTGAAAGCCGGGTATAAAGAGATTCACAAAGACCTCTACCTGGTGCCAATAGAAATTGGTCAGGTGGTGCGCCTGAACAATGTATTCTTCGATTTTGACAAATGGGATCTGAGACCGGAATCTTTCCTGGAACTGAATCGCGTTGTTACACTGCTCCGCGACAACCCGGCCATTGAAATAGAGATGAGTGCACATACCGACAGCAAGGGATCGGATGAATACAATGTTACCTTAAGTAACAACCGCGCAAAGTCTGTTGCAGCATACATACTGGCAAAAGGCATCAGCACTCATCGCATTATTGTTAAGGGATATGGAGAAACCAAACCTGTTGTACCAAACGATACTGACGAAAACCGGCAGCTCAACAGGCGTGTGGAATTTACTATTCTAAAAAATTAATGAGATTAAAACATCCGATCACCGGCTACTGGCAAGGTTCCTGAAGAGACTATAATTAGTTGTATTTTTTTGCGATTCGGTATTGCATTTTATTGCAAAGCCTCCTATCTTAGCCTTCCTGTCCACATACCCTAACAGTAAAACTATTACCCAATGAAATCTGCTCTCAAAAAGCTGTCGTTTGTAACCAGCCTGAGTTTTTACCGCAATCTTTTGTTGTTGATTCTTTCTCTTGGTGTTTTTACTGCCCTTTTATACTTTCTGATCAATAGTCCGGCTTAGCTTACAGCCTTTCCCGGCGCTACATACAGCAGACTGCTAACATGCAAGCAAGTGCTATCGTTTGTATTTACCCGTATCAGCGGCTTTGATTGAAGCGCCCATAGAATCCAGCGCCACAGTATAGGAACTATCTGCCAGCGCGTTGTCGATATGAAGGATGGCAGGGACAGAGTCTCCGGTGTTTACAGTGTTGCTATCTAACGTAGACCCAGGCTGGGTTTCCTGTGGCTCATCACAGGCAGTAAAAAATAGGCAAAGCCACAATAATTGTTTCATTTGACCGCGGTATTTGGCGCCTGCTTGTATACAACGCCTTCTTTCATAACAAAAATGATTTCCTTCATTACCTCAATGTTCGTAAGTGGATCACCAGATACCGCCACTATATCGGCCAGTTTGCCTTTTTCAATGCTCCCCAACCTTTCTTCCAAACCTAACAGTTCAGCTGCCACGATGGTTGCCGACTTAATTGCCACCATTGCAGGCATCCCGGCTTCAACCATGTACTCAAATTCTTTGTAGTTCATCCCGTGCCGGAATACGCCGGCATCGGTACCAAACGCAATCTTCACTCCCGCCTTGTAAGCTTTGCTGAACGTTGCCTGCACCTGCGGACCGGTTGCCAACGCTTTGACAGTGACCATGGGAGGAAAATAGCCTTCAATCTTTGCAGAATCTGCCACAGACTTCCCA
>JBGTIL010000465.1:0-2212 GCA_041745695.1 Chitinophagaceae bacterium
CTGCCAGAGCAAGGTGCCTTTAATTTTCATTAAGCAACACATTCACCGCTGCTTCAGCATCTTTTAAGGCCACTTCAGGCGTCTTCTTTCCATAGATCACACATGCTTCATATTCCTGCGAAATAATATCAAGCACTTCTACAATCACTTCACAATTATCTATCCCCCGGGTGTATTTTACCTGTTGTGCAAAGGGCAGCAACATAGGTTCCTTTTGAAAGAAAGCGGTATAGAAAGGATCTACATCAAGATTTTTTCTGCGTGGCAGCTGACCCGTCTGCTGCAATAATTTGAGGTCTCCTTCCTTGTCTATCAGTGTTTGAACAAACTGCCAGGCTGCCTCTGGGTTTTTGCAGGTGTTGAAGATCACCATGTTCTTTGGATCGGCAGATGTATACACAGGCCCGGTGTGATCGTCGGGCACAGGCGGTGGAAAATAAGCAAAATCAAAATTACGACCAGGAATGCGCTGGAGGTAGGAGATCTCCCACGGACCTGTCCACTTGGTGGCAATCTGCTCCATCACAAAAGGATCACTTGTGGAGGACATGATCTCACGCGAAAAATACCCGTTGGTATAAAGTGTCTGGAGAAACCGGAACACAGCCACGGCATGTTTGTTATTGAATACTGCCTTGTCGTTCACTACCAGCGACCCGCCGTCGGAAGCAGCAAGGTAGAGGGGATAGAAATTATACAGCCGCTGGTACCAGATAGGTTTAGGCTCGGTATAACCGAACCTCTTTGCATTGGCAGCGCCTGCATTATTTTGCTGAAACTTTTCTGCAGCCGACAGGTAGGCACCATAAGTATCTGGTTCTGCTGTGATCCCATTTTTTGAAAAAAGATCCTTGTTATAGATGCTCATGATCGGGTTCACCTTCCACGGCACCTGGTAGATATGTCCATCGGCTGAAGTGATCTCTGCGATAACGCTGCTGTCGCAACGCTCACGGATAAACTCCATAAAACCATTGAGCGTATCGAGAGGCACCAGCACGCCTGCCCGTGCATACATCTCCACGTTACCCTGCCACATATTGGCATAGATATCAGGGGTTGTTTTACCAACAACGGCAGCAAGGATCACCTCTTCGCTCGACTGTCCCTCCGGTATTGGCTGAAGGTGCACAGGTGTCTGCTTGTTCTGGCTGTTCCATGCGTTGGTAGCAGCCACTGTAAGTGTGATTTCATCCTTGTTGTTAGAGCTCCAGAATTCAAGCCCGGCATGTTGCTGACTTTCCCTGCTGCAGGAGAGTAGCGAAAAGAATAGTAGAAAAATCCATAGAAAGCGTAAGCGTTGCATGCCGAAGGGAAGTTAGGTATGTTTTCTTAGTCGGAAGATAGAATTCCTGGGCTGGTTTGATGATGGTTCTCCTTTTAAAAATTATGACTGTGGTCTTCCTACAACATACACAAGCTTATTTGCACCGCAGCAATACTTCGAAGCACACTGGCACTTCACCACTTACCAGGAATATCATGGAGAAGAAAAGGCGCTCGCGACACCTCGGTTTTGAAATGCCTGGATAGTGATATTTGATTAATGTATTCCTTGAATTATTTTTTTACTTCTATCCAGGTCAGACAAGCAACAAGAAGGTTTCATGGCGATAAGGAAAACGGTGATCGGGCATGCCGTGGATGGCGGGTATTGTGTTGTTTGGTTTGAACGTTGCCTGTGATGGACTTATTCCATAAATCTTTCCCCGGCTGCATGCGCCAGGCTTTGACGTCCGTTGACGGCAGATTCAATTTAAATGTACAATTGCGTGAAGGTGCCCGGCATGGGTGGTTTTATCCCGTAGGGATGACATATATATAGAACCGTAAATCCGTTTGTTATGTGCGACCCCAAAGGGGTCGTATCCTTCTTCCATGGCTCTGGCTATAGACATGCGATGCCTTCGGCATCAGCTTTGGTTCGCGTAATCACCACTTTCATACCATCGATGTTTTTTGGCAGTCATTCAACTTAGGTTTTAAACTAGATCCTTTGCGGTATTTGTGTGGATTGGGGAACGTCCTTAGTTGCAAACTATTACTGTCCGGTTAAAATGCAGATTAAATTACCTGCTGCTACCCCAAGCCTTTTTAAAGTTTCGGAGTCGCTGTCTTGAGTTTCCTAACTCAGGAATTTTAAATCTACAACCCAGCAATCTGGAGCAAGTCTGTTTCCAGGAAACGTCCTGAGTTAGGAAACTCAGGACAG
>JBGTIL010000466.1:0-2762 GCA_041745695.1 Chitinophagaceae bacterium
TGTACAGTAACATACGGTCAAATCAGTTCGCCCGGGGCATAACCAAACATGGTGTCTTCGGCAGGATTGGTAAGCAGTTTGATCCCGGTTTCATCCGATACAGAAACTCCTTCATTCATTTTTTCTAATACGAGCGACTGCAATTGCAAAGACCTGAGAATTTCTTTTTGCTTTGTGATGTCTTGCGTTACACCTGTAAAACGTACCGCCTTCCCCTGGCTGTCGAAATCAACCTTCCCCTTCGACCTTACCCACAGAGGAAGTCCCTCCTGCACAACCTGTGTACGGTGCTCATTTTCATAAACCCCTGTGCCAGGCTGCATTGCCTGTGCAATTAAAACCTCTGTCCGCGCTCTGTCTTCGGGGTGTACAGCATGCAGGAAATTTTCATAACTGGGTTCCTGATGCGGGGGCAATCCGAAGAGTTTTTTATTGCGTTCAGACATAATGATCTTCCCGGTTTGAGGGAAAAAATCATAGGTTCCCAGATCACCACTTTCAATGGAAATCCTTAACTGTTCCTCACTGTTTTTAATGATGGTACCAGCCATAACCGTGTCGGTAATGTCGATAGACACTGCAGTGACAAAAAAACCGCCCTGGTTGTTGGTCACGCGGGTAACGCTATTGTTGACCCAAACTATCGCTCCATCTTTTCTAATATATCTTTTCTCGATAAAGAAGTTTTTGCCTTCCCGCACACAAAGCTCAAAACGCTGCTGCGTAGGCATGCGATCTTCAGGATGGGTAATGTCTGCAACTGTTTTGGTCAGTAACTCCTCCCTGGAATATCCTAAAAGTTCACAGTACATTTTGTTGACTTCGATTATTCGACCAGTCAGATCTGCCTGTACGATCCCTGCATTCACCTGGCTCAGAATATTGTCAAGGTGCCTGCCTCTTTCGGCTGCTGCCTGTCTACTTCTGACCTCACTGGTGATATCCTGCAAACTGGCATGGAACCGGTGAGCGAGCTGTGACTCATTAAATAAAACCCTGCCTCTCGCTCTCACTATTCGTTCGGGCTTATTAGATGGGCGTATCGTGTACTCCAGGTCATAAGGCGCTTTTTGCAGGGGATCCAGCGCCTCCTCGTAAGCTTTCGACACCCGGTCGCGGTCTTCCGCCGCGGTAATTTCCAAAACGTCTGATAGGTGAGTAACCACAGAAGTTTCTAATCCAAACCAAGCCTCAAAGCGTTCATTAGCAGACAGCGTGTTGGTAAGCAAGTCCAGGTCGCAGGTAGCCAGCTCGGCGGTATCAACGGCAAGGCGGAGCGCTTCTGCGTGGTTCTGTAGTGTTTGTAACTGCGCTGCACCGTGTGTGTTTTTCAAACAGGTTATAAAAACCCCTTCGGGAATACCTGATTCGTTACAGACAGCACTGTAATCACAGGTTTGAAATTCCTCCAGCATCGCTGCATTATTGGAAGTAGAAATCAACTGGTCTTCTGTCCAGACAGCTTCTTGGCCAGCAAGCACCTGTTCCAGGTAAGGCTTGATGGAAAGCCATATTTCTGGCCATACGACCTGGGCGGGGGCACCGAGGGCTGAAGGATGTTTACCCGCCTTTTTCAGATTGGGCAGGTGAGCATCATTATAAAAACAAATGGACTGCGGCCCCCAAAAAAGCATCATCGGGAATCGCGCGTGAAGAAGGAGCCCCAGGGCTGTGCGCAGGGCTTGCGACCAATTGTCCATAGCCCCGAGCGGGGTAACGGTCCAATCTAAATGACGAACGCGTTCCGCCATTGCACCACTGTCCCGTGAAACGGAAGGAATGGAGGCCGGATTTTTTTGGGACAACAAACTCATGAAAAATTAGAATGTTTTTGTATTAGCATACTGTCGGATAAAATTAAACAGCCTACCCTTATTATTGTTGCAGGTATGCATTCCTATGATCACATTACAGGCAGCTCCACCCGGAGGCTTGATTGAAATTTAAATCCAATTAGGGCTCTGATGACAAACCGGGTTGCCGCTCCTGGATAATTTTGGTGAGTGCCGCGATTTCCGCCTTTAAAGCTGATAGCTCGGTACTCAGTTTTTTGTCTTCTTCCATCTCCTGATCTCTACCGATAAAATAAGTTGCGAAAGTTGCTGTTACATATCCAAAAACTGTATAGCCAAATATGGCAATTAGAAACGCAAGTCCCCTGCCTTCTGGCGTTGCAGGGTTAAACTCATTACCAGCGGTGATCACCCGCATGGCGGTCCACCATAGTGCAATTCCATAGTTATCGAAACCCGGGTTTGGATTTTCGAAGGCATACATACCTGCTGCTCCTGCAAAAGTTACAAATAAAATTAGTACCAGCACGTAGCCAAATGCCCGCTTTTGCATGGTAGCGCCCAAGCTTTTGATACTTCTGTTCAGCGAAGAAATAATTCTGACAAACCGGATACCTCTTACTCCCCGCAGCAAGCGCAAAAAACGGAAAATGCGAAATACGCGTAAGGCGGGCAATACAAGGGATATTGCAGTGAGCCAGTTCTTTTTCAGGAAAGCAATTTTGGAAGGCGCCAGGATAAATTTGATCAAAAAATCAATAATGAAAATGATCCATATAGTGATACTGGCAATCTCGAGCGGCCTACTGAGTCCCCATATCAATTCTACCATCAATAAAATCAGCCAGATGAATCCGAGAAAGATCATCGGTGCCTCTAAGAATTTTTCCAGGGAGGCCAGGAGTTTCTTTCTTTCCTGAACAAGGTTTTGCTCCATACTACTGTTTAAACAAATAATGTCATTTCACA
>JBGTIL010000467.1:0-4573 GCA_041745695.1 Chitinophagaceae bacterium
TGCGTCAGCAACTGGTTTTGAAACGTTTTTATGCTACGCCCATTAGGCGCGGGTATATTGTGCTTGGAGAAGGACTCAGCCGGGTGATCTTTCAATTGCTTACGGCCGTAATTATTATAGGCATCGGTTATTTGGCCTTTGATTTTACGCTGGTTCATGGCTGGTTGACGTTTGCAGAGATCATGATACTTTGCTTTATCGCCTTACTGGTGTTTATGGGCTTTGGTTTCATCATCAGCGGCCTCGCAAAGAATGATAGTTCCATTCCACCCCTGGCTAATATCATCACCCTGCCGCAGTTTTTGCTTGCAGGCACTTTTTTTTCAATAGACGTTTTTCCAAAATGGCTGCAGCCGATCAGCCGCGCCTTGCCGCTTACCTACTTCAACGATGCCATGCGCAAGATCTCTTTCGAAGGAGCGCACCTGTCAGATTGCGGGCAACAGATTGGAATTTTACTTGGATGGGGCGTCATTGCATACACGGTAGCCATCAAAGTATTTAAGTGGGAATAAGTGAGGGAAAGGACTGGCAAAACAGGCAAAGGCCTGCATCTCTTTTTACCTAGGCTGAGCCACTCGCCACGAGGATTTTATTTATGCGTATAATCAAACTGGCCCTCATCAGCTTCATCACTTTCTTTGGACTTCTGACGGCGTTCTCTCTTTTAATACCTTCTCAGGTACGCATTTCGAAAGCTATTAACATAGGTGCGCCGCAGCAAAAAATTCTTTCACTGGTGGCAGATACAGCAAAGTGGAAACAGTGGCATCCGTTTTTTCTTTCGTCCCAAAACCCTGACATGCAGCGGGTAAAGATCAGGCCGGTATCCAGTACAGATTCTCTGGTAGTAATGCAATGGACCAGTACAGGTAAAAATCCCCTTACCAACGGGTGGCAGGTATACAAATATTCAAGAACAGATTCCCTCACCCTGCAGTGGTACATAGATTTTGACTTGGGCTGGTACCCGTGGCAGAAATTTGGAAGCCTGTTTTATGAGGCTACTTACGGCACCATGATGCAGCAGGGACTGGAACGACTGAGGCTCGTGGCGCAGGAGCCCGCGACGGAATAGATGCTGGATGCGCATGGCATTAGTGCACTTCGCTGATTGAAGAATGGCACTCGGGGCTTTACACCACCTGGCCAGCTGGAACGCGCAGGAAAGCAAGATCCATATGAACATTGTCAGCATTCTATAATTTCGAGCAGCGAAGCCGCCCACCACAATGTCTTGCAGGCATAACAGAAATGGAATTACATTCAAAGCCGCTTAGCAGCTGTTCTTATTGATTAAGTTTCGACTGTTCTCTTTAAAAAAATATGAATATGAGTTATCGTTTCTTTCTCCCGGTTAAGCACAAGAAAACCATGCTCCTGTTGTTCTCGCAATTTTGTGCACTGGCCCTGCTTGCCCAGGTAAATATTCGTGGCATAGTAACAGACGCAACCGGGAAAGGGGTGCCCGTCGTATCTGTTACCATTCAAAATACCACAAATGGAACGGTGACCAATGAAAGCGGGCAGTTCAACCTCCAGGCAAGCCTGAAACCAGGAACGTATGTGGTGCAGTTTTCAGCGGTAGGTTACAAACTGGCCGAAAAGAGTGTATCAATAAGCGGTACGTCGGCCACGCTCGACGTACAACTGGAGAACGATGCTTTAGGGCTGGATGAGGTGGTGGTTACAGGAACTTCCGCAGGAACGACCAAAAGGCAATTAGGAAGTTATATCAGTACAGTGAATGGTGATGAACTCGCCAAGGGGGCAACGGGTAATGTGCTTTCTGCACTGCAGGGCAAAACCGCAGGCGCACAGATCATACAAAATTCCGGCGATCCTGCAGGGGGCGTCAGCGTCAGGTTGAGGGGCATTAGTTCAATAGGTTCTTCCTCTGAACCACTATATATAGTAGATGGCATCATTGTAAACAACGCCACGACACGGGTAACCAACACTTCATCCAACTACGACGGAGGAAATTTTGTAGGAAGTATTGGTCAAAACAGAATGGTGGATATCAACCCGGCAGACATAGACCGCGTAGAGGTACTCAACGGCGCTGCAGCTGCGGCTATCTATGGTTCGCGCGCTAATGCCGGCGTTGTTCAAATCTTTACAAAAAGAGGCAAAAGCGGCGCGCCACAGGTCAGTTTTTCTACTGCGGTAAGCGTTAGCGAATTACGGAAACAGGTTGCCATTAACCGGGCACCGGTAAAGTTTGGTGGTGCTCCCGACTTGCAAACCCAGGATATCCTTACTCCTGCATTAACCACAACGTCTCCTGTAACCCGGTACAACTACCAGGATTATATATTTCGTAAAGGTGTAGGCACTGATAATAATGTATCGGTGAGCGGCGGCACCGACAAAACCAAATACTTTGCGTCAGGCTCTTACCTTTTCAACGAAGGCATTATTAAAAACACCAACTTTCAACGTTTTGGCTTCCGCGCTAACCTCGACCAGGTGTTGTCAAACACCCTGACACTTACAACCGGATTCAATTACATAAATAGTATCACCAATGAAAAACCCGACGGACAGTCGTTCTTTTCACCGATGAACTCAGTAACCATCCTTGGAAATTTTCATAACATTTTCGACAGGGACGCCCTGGGTAATTTGAAGGCAGTGGGTGAGCGTGGGCGTGCCAACCCCGTGTCGGTCATAGAGGATATCAAGCAGCAACAAACGGTGAGCAGGGTCTTGGCTAATGTTGGCTTAAAGTACAATCCCATTCGCAACCTGAATATCAATTATACGTTGGGTATTGATAACTATGCGCAAAACGGCACAACGTTCATACCGCCGTACACCTACAATGTAAGTCCGGCGTTTTTCGGCGGCGGCTCACCTATTAATGAAACCCTGAACGGGTATGCCAGTGCTGCTAATAATACTTTCTTCCAGGTAAACCACGATCTGAGCGCTAACTACCAGGCACAACTTGGTAATAATTTTTCTTCAGTAACCCAGGTTGGTTACTCCCTTCAGTATGAAAAAAACAGATTCGTACTTGCCCAGGGAAGAGGGTTGGCACCTATTGTTGAAACCGTTTCAGGTGCAACTACCATACTGGCTCCCGCAGACGAAAGAAGCGAACAATCAATTACAGGCGTTTACCTGCAGCAAAATTTTAAGTACCGGAACAACCTGTTTGTCACAGGGGCAATAAGATTAGACGGTTCTTCCGTCTTTGGCAAGAACGAACGCAACCAGGTGTACTCGAAATTGAGTGGAAGTTATATTCTCTCTGGCGAAGACTTCTGGAAGCCTGAATGGTGGAATCTTGCCAAGGTCAGGATCGCTTATGGTGAGTCGGGCAACCTGACCGGCATCGGACCCTACGCCAGGTTTAACAACTATTCCAGTAACTCTTACATCACCAAAACAGCACTCAATTCCAGCACACAACTTGCCAATGTAAACGTAAAACCTGAAAGGCAGCAGGAGCTTGAATTCGGTACAGACCTTTCCTTCTTCAGGGACAGGATCTCACTGCAGTTCAACTACTACATCAAGAATGTAAAAGACCTGCTCATCAGCCGATTTGTTGCACCTACCACAGGGTATTCCGGGCTGCTCGACAATATTGGAGAGCTTCAGAATAAAGGTTTTGAAATTGTATTGAATACAGTTCCTTACCGGAACAAGGACTTCAACTGGAATGTAACGGGGATCTTTAACCGGAACAGGAATAAAGCCGTCAATATCGGGCAATCGCTGATCCTGTTCAGTACCAATCCGGGCGCACCTGTTGCCATCATCCAGGGGCAACCCATCGGTGTTTTTTATGGTAGCTTTTTCAGCACGAACGCTGCCGGACAACAAATTAAGAACAGCACTGGCATACCCCAGATCGAGAAAGGCGTTCAAAACAGTACACTTAGCTTTACGCCCGGCCGCGATGCCAATGGCTTGCCGTCGGGCAACACCACCCTGCGTAAGGTGCTGGGCAATCCAAACCCAGACTACACCGCAACACTTACCAATGAGTTCAGGTATAAAAATCTTGAATTGCGTGTGCAGCTGGATGCGGTACAGGGAGTGGACGTGTGGAATGCCGACTGGCGCACCCGCCAGGGAGTAGGCAACGGAGAGGTGGCTGAGCAGGAGCACCTGGGTCTTTTACCCCGTGGATATATTTCCGGGATCTATGCGATTGAAGAATGGAGGATTGACGATGGTTCTTTTGTAAAACTCCGCGAGGTTTCTCTGCAATACCGGCTCGGTAAGATCAAAGGTTTCAATGACATCACCCTTTCTGCAAGCGGACGCAATTTAATTTCGTGGGATAATTATAAAGGGTTCGATCCGGAAGTTAATTCGGGTGGTCAAAGCACCGTTTTGAGGGCCATTGATTTTGGGGCAGTACCTATACCCCGTACTTACAGCATAGGTGTTTCTGCCAAATTCTAAGACCACAAAATCATTATATGAAAAAAATGAACTTCAACATATTTGCGCTTTCACTCCTGTGCGTGTTTATAACTGCCGGTTGCAAAAAAGATTTTTCTAATCCGAATGCGGCTACTGAAGAAGAAACCTTCTCATCCGACCGGGCAGC
>JBGTIL010000468.1:0-3324 GCA_041745695.1 Chitinophagaceae bacterium
GGATATGTTGTCGCCCACCGAAGAGAATTATTTAAAAGCTTTGCTCCATCTCACCATCAACAACGACAAGCAGGAGGCAGGCACCAACGAAATAGCTGCCTACCTGGGTGTGAAGCCGGCGACGGCCAACGACATGCTGAAACGTCTGAAAGAAAAAAAGATGATTGTGTACGAGAAGTACCGGAAGATTTCTCTCACCGAGAAAGGCCGAATGTCGGCAACGCAGGTGATCCGGAAGCACCGGCTCTGGGAGACTTTCCTTTATGAAAAGCTGGAATTTACATGGGACGAAGTACACGAGGTGGCAGAGCAGCTTGAGCACATCCAGTCTGTAAAACTGATTGACAAGCTTGAAAAGTTTTTAAATAATCCCCAATTCGATCCGCACGGCGATGCTATACCGAATGCAAAGGGAGAGATGCGGGCGCCGTTTAAGAAAACCCTTGCAGAAGTAGCATCCGGAAAGACGTGTAAGATGGTGGCAGTGAAGGATAATACTGCGCCCTTTTTGCAGTATGTACTGAAAGTTGGACTCGGCATCAACAACAAAATCAAAGTGATTGGCAAGCAGTCTTATGACGCACTCATGGAGATTGAAGTGGATGGGAAAAAGTCGCATGTATCGCAAAAATTTGCTGAGAATATCCTGGTGGTTTGAAAGAAGCCTGGTGAGCTAAGTTTCAACAGAGTATGAACATTAATTAATATCCTTATTTGATTTCAGTGTGTCTATCATCCCCTGCACTGTTTTTTTGTTGGACTCATTTGGTGCGAGCGGCAATGCTTTCGCTGCAAATTCTGAAGCCTGCTTGAAGTCGCCGGTGGCGGAGTGTCCCCGCGCCATTCCCAGGAGGCTTACAAACTGCGTTGGATTTTTATTGTAATTGAGCTTGAATACTTCCAATGCCTCTTTCATTTTTTTAGCTCTTATGAGCTGTCTTCCATACTGGTTCAATTCGTTTAGATTGCCCATAGGCAAAGCTTTTTTGATGGTACTCTCCGCTTCTGCGGTATTACCCAATTTCTCCAGTAATAAGGATTTGGTTGCGAGGGCAGCAAACTCCTGACCACCGCCGAAGTTGTTGATACCTAAATTGGCCCAGGCCAGGCCCTGTTCCAGTTCGTAGTTATTTTGCAGGCTCCAGTTCGCGGCAACATTCAGTGCTTGCCAGGTGAAACCCCGTGGATGTTTTAATTCTGAAGCCAGGGCTTCAAATTGTTGCTGCAGGGCGTTCACTTCAATTTTAAACGGAATCGCCAGCTTGTCCCATTCCAGCACAACAGCGGCCGAATTAGCGGTTTGATTGGCAAACTCAAATTGTAGCCATTCAACGCTTTTGTCTAAGGGCACCGGTTTAACCTTCACCCTCAATGCATCGTCTTTCTCATCATAGAAATACGAACCCCAGCCATCAATCTTTTTGGAAAATATGACGATGCTCTCTGCCGGATCATAAGCGACAAAAATTGCATAGTTTCCTTTCGCCAGGTTTTGACCTTCAATTTTGACATCTTTATCTACCGTGAGAATGGTGTTCTCATTTGCACCGGCACGCCACGGTGCAGGATTGTTGACACCAAAGCCTTGCTTGATAAAGCCCTTGTGCACAACGTCGCCCCAGATTTTACCGCTCCGTCCATTCACTGCCGGTCGATGATAAGCGATGCTAACTTCTGTCATGCCAATCTGTTCAGACACAACTGCTTTTTTGGAAGGTCCATTCGGGATTGCTGCATTATAAGGAACCTGGGCAAATGCCTGATTTAAAAGAGCCGTTATTGCTAAGACAGAAAGAAGTAAATATTTTTTCATACTGTGATTTGTTGGGTCGCCTGTTACAAATTTAGGACGAACCCGCCGGTATTTTAAAATGCAGGTCTGCACCTTATATCATGACGCTGATGACGTAAAACCAGGGGCGAATGGCTTGACCATTTTAATAGTACCGAGCTGCAGTGCCCGGCTGCTTCGATGCAACACCCATGAGGAAACCGCTGGTATTGCCCAACCGATTAGTCACTTTCAATTCAATTAGCGTAAAGGGAAAACGACACTAGCTGCAGTACTGCCAAATCGTAAGCGGGAATTGAAAAAGAAAAACCGGCTTGAAAGAAAATAATTCTTAGCCAGCCGGTTGTTGTTGACCCATAAGGATTCGAACCTTAAATAACTGAACCAAAATCAGTAGTGTTACCATTACACCATGGGTCAATCCTGTAAAGAGGTGCAAAAATAGCGTTTAGGGAAAAATGTTCCAAATTCAATTTCTGCTTTCTATGTGTGTCGGCTCACGCAGTAAACAAATTAGCCGGAGCAGGCACGTACACCCATCTCCGTTGCGGTCCTGTGTCACTGATTATGCAAGTTCAGTCATTCATTGTCATCATCCTGAGCAGCTTTCGCGGGATGTCGCAACACGTCAGGGAATGAAGGTAACCGTGGCACTTTTTTGATGTTCTTCTTCTTTTATCTTCAGTTGTTTCACTTTGTCCAGCGTGCCGGTTACCGAATCACACATGGTGACCACCAGTGCCCCTTCTTGGCAATTTTCGTAGGCAAACAAAAGTGCTTCGTCCTCGTCTGGTATCACAGTCAGGGCAATACCAGCATTGTTGGCGCGGGCACCTTCTTCCAATAAACCCAAAATGTCTTCCTGTGTTCGTCCACGCAGGTTTTTGTCGCAACGGAAAATAATATGGTCGAGGTGTTTAGAAGCGATTTCACCAAGTGCCCGGATGTCTTCGTCTCTGCGGTCGCCGGTGCCTGTGATCACACCAACTTTCTGCGGATAGTCTAACTGGCTTATAAAGTCACAAAGTAGTTGCAGTCCGTGGGGATTATGTGCAAAATCTACCAGGTAAGTACATTTTTTTAGTTGAAAAAAATTAAGCCTTCCCGGCGTTTGCGATGAAGAAGGAATGAAAGTTTGCAGGGCCTGCCGGATATCCTCTATTGAAATGTCTTTGAAGAGGTAGGTTGACATTACTGCCGGTAAGACATTGGCGATATTGTGTCTGGCCTTGCCACCGTAGGTGACCGGGATATCTTTCACAGGCATTACCCGTACTTTCCAGTTGCCCTTAATGATGGTGATGTAACCGTTCTCAAAAACAGCCGCCATGCCGCCTTCCTCGCAATGCGTTTTGATACGGGGGTTATGTTCATCCATACTGAATAGCGCGATCTTGCACTCCAGACCAGTCTTCATTTTATATACCAGGTCGTCATCGGCGTTCAGGATCGCAAACCCATGCGGCAGAACCGTCTCCGGCACTACCTGTTTAACCCTTGCCATCTGTTCTACCGAATTGATGCCGCCGAGG
>JBGTIL010000469.1:0-1812 GCA_041745695.1 Chitinophagaceae bacterium
ACAAGCATGGGCACGCCACCGCCCCTAACCGAGTAGGGAATTAGACGGCCACCCATGACTCTTTTTATAGATACCCCGGCAATTTTGCCTTGCAGCGCCATTCCAAGTTCATGTGCATTAATCAAATCCATATAGGTGATGATCTTGATCGGCATTGCCCGAGCCATTCAAATTCCACGAACCCTGCACGGCCTCCTGTATGTTTGATAATTTCTTTTCTGTGATGGTTACTTCTTCAATCAGGATGCTTTCCTTCAGTAACCCATATCTCCTAAGTTCATCAAGCTGATCTTTCCGGTTTTTTAGATAGGATAGCATTCCGCCAGTGGTATCCATCTTAAATTTGCGTGCATTAGTTTTATTGGCAGTTATCTTTTGATGTGGAACCCGATCATATGCTGTTCTCACATTCTTACCTCCTTTTGCATTGGTGGCAAACTGCACGCTGTCTGTAAACGCTAGGTTCGATATGTTAAACCGTCCGTTTTTATCTCCGGGTACTATGCTTACTGTATCTAATGTTACCGTATCTTTAATGGAGGTAATACTTTTTCCCTGATGCCGGGCTGTGCCTTTGAGATTGGAAACCGTTATTAGAATAAGGACGAATGAGCTTATAAATGCTCTGCAAACACATTATGATACCGCCGGGATAGTGATGTAAAATGTGGTTCCTTCGTCCTTAATTGTTTCAAAATGAATTGTTCCATCCATATTCTCTATCGCTTGTTTTACAAAGGCCAGGCCCAAACCTGTACCTGAGCTTTTGGTAGTGAAGTTGGGCGTAAATATGCGCCCGGCAAGACTATCTGGAATACCCGAGCCATTATCATGAATATAAATATTAACATGATTGTTCTGATTAAGCATCATAACCTGTATTAAACCTGTCCGCTGTTTTGGAATGGCCTCAATAGCATTTTTAATTAAATTATTGAATGAACGCAGCAACTGATCTTTATCACCGTTTACCAGGTTGGTCTCAGTAGTCCTATCATCCAGTTTGATCGTAATACGATCCATATGGCGGTAAAGTTCTATCGAACGGTCGATAATTTGCCGGATGTTAACTTTTTTCAGAACAGTATCGGGCATTTTAGCAAAGTTAGAGAACTCTGATGCAATATGCGAGAGGCTTTCGATCTGTTCGATAAAAGATTTGTTGAACTTCTGAAATTTTTTTTCGAAATCCGGGTCGTTTTCTTTCCATGATTTATCTAAAAGCTGCACTCCAAGTTTTAATGGGGTAAGCGGATTTTTAATTTCATGGGCTACCTGCTTAGCCATTTCCCGCCAGGCACTTTCCCGCTCTGATCGTGCCAGTTTATGGGTACTTTCTTCCAATGCGGCAATCATATTATTATATTCCTTGATCAGGTTACCAATCTCATCATTACGTTTCCAAACAATGGCTTCGTTTTTACGGCCAATTTTAGTTTCCCTTAAACTTTTTTGTATCAGCGTAAGCGGACTTGTGATCTGGTTGGCAAGAAACACAGCAAAAAATCCAATTGCTACAAACACCAGCGCATATATATTGATTAATGAGTTTAGGAAGATACCGATGCGCTCTTCATAATCCTGCTCGTTTGACAAGTATGGTAGTCCCAGATATGCAACCGCTTCGTTTTTATTGTTGCGCAACGGTACGTAAGCAGTAATGTAATTAAAAAGGCCAATCTGCTCCTGGTTAATGTATTCAGATTTTTGCAGTTTGCTAAGATAAACATAGGCCAGTGCATTCATTTTTCGTGCTATCAGTTCATTTTCATAGATCTTTGGTTGTGTGGTTAGCAGCAGATTCCCCTCCGG
>JBGTIL010000470.1:0-2217 GCA_041745695.1 Chitinophagaceae bacterium
GAAAGACAAGATCCGTGAGGCTGTACAAACTTTCCAAAGCCTTGAGCACCGGATGGAGAGCGTAGCTACGGTGAGGGGAGTAGAATTTATCAACGACAGTAAAGCCACCAATGTCAATTCTACCTGGTATGCCCTTGAAAGCATGACCAAGCCCACCGTGCTCGTATTGGGCGGTATCGATAAAGGCAATGAGTATGCACTCATAACCGAACTGGTAAAAGAAAAGGTAAAAGCTATTGTATGTATGGGCGTGGATAACAAAAAAATCCATGATGCATTTGACGGATTTATCAGGGTGGTCGACACTGCAAGTGCAGTTGATGCTGTCCAGGCTGCCTTCGAGCAGGCTTCCGTGGGTGATGTGGTCTTACTAAGCCCTGCATGTGCCTCCTTCGACCTTTTTAAGAATTACGAGGATCGCGGCACGCGGTTCAAAGATGCTGTGAAGAATTTATAATAAGGCGATTTACCTTCGCCAACTTTTTAATATGGGTCAGGCTGTAGACATACGATTTTCAGATTTCGCACAAAGTGCCAATCTCCTTAAAAAAACAAGGGGAGACAAGGTTATCTGGGCCCTGGTGGGATTGCTGGTGCTTGTGTCGCTGCTTGTTGTATACAGTGCCACCGGATCTCTTGCCTACAAAATGTACAAGGGCAATACAGAAATCTATCTCTTTAAACAGGTGGCCTTCATAGCTATCGGTTTCTGTATTATTTACTTTGCTCACCGTGTAAACTATACCATCTATTCGAAGGTGGCCAAGATCCTCTTCCTGCTTTGTATCCCTCTTCTTTTATACACTTTGTTTTTCGGCGTTACATTGAATGAAGGCAGCCGCTGGATAAAATTGCCGATCATTAATCTTACCCTGCAAACCTCCGACCTTGCCAAACTAGCCCTGTTTATGTACCTCGCCCGTTTGCTTAGCCGCAGGCAGGGCAGGATAAAAGATTTTAAGAAAGGTTTTCTACCTGTAATGTTGCCCGTAGTTGTAACCTGCTTGCTCATTGCACCGGCTAACCTTTCAACCGCATTGTTACTGGGTGCCAGCTGCATGATGCTGCTGTTTATTGGAAGGGTGAGCAACCGTCACTTGCTACTCACGATCGGTGCAGCCCTTATACCGGTATGTTTTCTGGTGCTCGCCGCAATGGTAAAACACAGCAGCAGCAATGAAGACAGCACGGTTGCCAAAAAACAATCCTCCCGTTTAACCGCCCGGGTTGATACCTGGATAAGCCGCGTAGAAGGGTTTATGTACAGTGGGAAGGAAGCCAATAACGATAATATGTACCAGGTGAATCAGGCCAAGATTGCCATTGCCAAAGGTGGTTTTTTTGGCGTTGGACCTGGAAACAGCGAACAAAGAAATTTCCTGCCGCAGGCATACAATGATTTTATTTATGCCATCATCATGGAGGAGTATGGATTGATAGGCGGCGCGTTTCTAATTTTCATCTACCTCGTTTTTTTGTATAGAAGTATTCGGCTGTTTAAAAGATGTCCTTACGCTTTCGGCGCCTTCCTCGCCCTCGGATTAAGCTTTACACTGGTACTGCAGGCAATGGCTAATATGGCTGTTAACGTTCATCTGTTTCCGGTGACAGGCGTAACACTGCCCCTGGTAAGTATGGGCGGCAGCAGCTTCTTATTTACCTGTCTGTCTATCGGTATCATACTGAGTGTGGCCAGAAACGTGGAGCAGCTTGAAGGAAAGAAATTGCAGCAGGAATTGGCAGAAGAACGCAGAAAGGCAGCAGCATACGAAATGGCAGATAGTGAAACCGTTGAAGCATAAATACAATGGCAAAAAAAATCATACTGGCAGGAGGAGGAACGGGAGGACATATCTTTCCTGCTATTGCCATTGCCAATGCGCTTAAGAAACAACGTACCGATATAGACATTCTCTTTGTAGGCGCCCGTGGGAAAATGGAGATGGAAAAAGTACCTCAGGCAGGCTATGCTATTAAATCCCTGGATATAGAAGGATTTAACCGCAGCTCTTTGATAAAAAATATTGGACTACCACTTAAACTGATCCGAAGCTTTTTCCAGGTAAGGCGGATCCTAAAAGATTTTAAACCGGATGCAGTGATAGGCGTTGGAGGTTATTCTTCGTTTCCCGTGCTGCGATATGCACAGCTAATGCAAATCCCTACATTCATTCATGAGAGTAATTCATTCGCCGGGAAATCGAACATCTTGCTGGG
>JBGTIL010000471.1:0-3288 GCA_041745695.1 Chitinophagaceae bacterium
TTCAAAAAAGCCCCTTCCTCTCCGTTGATGTTATTATCTTCGCACCCGTTATGACACAAGAACAGATTAAAGATATGAGGGACCGTTGTGCTGTCTTGAGGAGGTTTCTTTGACGTTGCTCAACGTAAAGACAAGATAGCCAACGACAAGGTACTTTCCCTTTCTCCCGGATTCTGGGACGATAATGTGCGTGCAACAACCATCTTAAAAAGCATCAAGCTCAACGAGTTTTGGGTTGCCATGTTTGAAAATGTTGAAGCGTCGGTAGAAGACTTTGCCGTACTTTTTGAATTTTGGAAAGCAGGTGAAGGCACTGAAGACGACGTGAAAATGGCCCACCAGCATGCAATCCAGCAGTTAGAGGAAGCCGAGTTTAAGAGTACGCTGAACGAGCCTGAAGACGAACTACCTGCTGTTGTGCAAATTAACTCAGGCGCAGGAGGCACTGAAAGTCAGGACTGGGCAGAAATGCTCACCCGGATGTACCGCATGTATGGAGAGCGGCAGGGTTGGAGCGTCACAGAATTAGACTACCAGGCGGGCGATGCTGCGGGGATCAAAACCTGCACGCTTCAATTCGATGGTCCGTTTGCTTACGGCTTCCTGAAAGCTGAAAGTGGTGTTCACCGGCTAGTAAGAATTTCTCCTTTCGATAGCAATGCGCGCCGGCACACTTCATTCGTGTCGGTTTTTGTATATCCCCTGGTGGATGATACCATTAACATTGAAATAAAACCTGCCGACGTCAAGATGGAAACCTCGCGCAGCGGCGGTGCCGGTGGACAGAACGTAAACAAAGTGGAAACCAAGGTGCAACTTACGCACCTTCCTACCGGCATCGTGGTAGTGTGTCAACAGGACAGAAGCCAGCTGGGCAACCGGGAACTCGCTATGCAAATGCTTAAAAGTCGCTTGTACGAGGAAGAGCTGCGTAAGCGCCAGGCTGTTAAAGACGCAACCAATTCAACCAAAAAGAAGATAGAGTGGGGCTCCCAGATCCGCAGCTATGTATTCCACCCCTACAAGATGATCAAAGACCACCGGACAGACTTTGAAGTAGGTAACGTTGGTCCCGTCATGGACGGTGAACTCGATGGATTCATCAAAGCCTACCTCATGATGGAAAAAGAAAATGAAACTGCTGCCGGTTAATGCTAACAATGTTTTTGTTTCTAAATACATCGATGGCTCATCCGATCGATTCAGTTAAATCAACAAAATGAACACAGGTTATTTTTCATACCCGATGCCGGTAAACGAGCCGATTCTTGGATACGCGCCCGGCTCCCCTGAGCGCGCAGCTATAAAAACCGCACTGGCGCAGCTTAAAGCCGAACGGCCTAATATCCCCATGTACATTGGCGGCAAGGAGATCCGAACCGGGAACACGCAGGTCATCAATCCACCGCACGAACGAGCCCATGCGCTTGCCGACTTTAATGTTGGCAATGCCTCACATGTTACCCAGGCAATTGACGCTGCGCTGGCAGCCCGCCAGTCGTGGAGCGACATGAGTTGGGAGAATCGGGCAAACATTTTCCTGCGCGCTGCTGACCTGATCGCAACAAAGTACCGGTTCCTGATGAATGGTACCACAATGCTGGGACAAAGCAAGAACGTGTACCAGGCAGAGATCGATGCAGCCTGCGAACTCATCGATTTTTTGCGGTTTAATGTGCACTTTTTATCCGAGATCTATCGTCAGCAGCCGATCAGCGCCCCCGGTATGCACAACCGTTCGGAGTGGAGACCTTTAGAGGGATTCGTACTGGCAATCACCCCATTTAATTTTACAGCCATTGGCGGAAACCTGCCCACCTCCGCAGCCATGTGCGGCAATGTGGTGGTGTGGAAACCTGCCAATACCCAGATATATTCTGCACAGATGTTTATGCGGGTACTCCAGGAAGCCGGGTTACCTGATGGTGTCATCAATCTGATTTATGTAGACGGACCTACTTTGGGAGAAATATGCTTCGCGCACCGCGACTTTGCCGGGGTGCATTTTACCGGCTCAACCGGGGTGTTCAACCGGATGTGGCAAACTATCGGAAACAATATCAGTAGCTATAAATCGTACCCCAGGATTGTTGGAGAAACAGGGGGTAAAGACTTCGTGATTGCGCACCATTCCGCCAATGCATCAGTCGTTGCCACCGCATTGCTGCGTGGCGCTTTTGAGTACCAGGGGCAGAAATGCTCTGCTGCCTCCCGTGCCTACATTCCATCGAACCTCGCCGGCGAGGTAAAACAATTATTGGTCGACGGAATCGCCAGTTTTAAAATGGGCAGTGTTGAAGACCAGGGCAATTTCATCAACGCTGTGATAGATGAGAAGAGCTTCGATTCGATAGCAGGATACATCAGCGCTGCGAAGTCTGATGCAACTGCAACCATTATTGCCGGTGGCAATGTTGACAAATCGAAAGGCTTTTTTATTCAGCCTACAGTTATTGAAACGAAAGATCCAAAATCAGTTACGATGTGCCAGGAAATCTTTGGCCCGGTGCTAACCATCTATGTATACGATGAACACGAGTTTGAAGCATCGCTCCAATTGCTTGACGATACTTCGCCATATGCGCTAACGGGCGCTGTGATTGCACAAGACAGGTATGCCGTGGAGCTGGCAACCCACAAGCTGCGGCACGCAGCAGGTAATTTTTACATTAACGATAAACCCACCGGAGCCGTTGTTGGTCAGCAGCCGTTTGGCGGAGCCCGTGCTTCCGGTACGAACGATAAAGCAGGATCTATGATTAATCTTTATCGATGGTTGAGTGCGCGAACAATCAAGGAAACCTTTGTACCGCCGACGGACTACAGGTATGCATTTCTATCACAGGACGGTGGTATATGATTCAGGCGAGAAGTACGAAGTTAAACCGGATGTTCGATGATCGTGTAACCTTCAGGAGATGACATCTTCCAAAACGCTGGATACAGAACGCAAGTTCACTTACAGCCGCGTGTGTTTGTGTGGTTCCTGCAACTCAACTTAAGAGGTGCGGATCTCATGCGTGATAACTCAGTCTTTAAAAGGCGTTTCAGATGCGGCCTTTTATTTGCAGAAGTGGCCAAAAATATTGAGTAATGAAAAAATTGAGTTTGTTATTAGTAGCAGGTTGTTTTACGCTGGCAGCAGCTGCACAGCAGAAGCCTGTGTTCGGAATTAAAGCAGGCATTAACGTAGCCGGGTTGCATAACGATAACATTGATGATGCTTACGATACCAAGCTGGGTTTTCACCTTGGCGGTTTGGCACACTTTCATGTTTCACCTAAGATC
>JBGTIL010000472.1:0-5076 GCA_041745695.1 Chitinophagaceae bacterium
GCATCAGGGGCTTCAACATACTGTCTGTGGCGTGCGATCGGAGTTTCTGATAATTCAACCCCATAGGTGGATGCACATTGGTGAGCCAGGCTTTCTTCAATGTATCTTCAAGCAAACGCTGATTTTCGAATGTTAGAAAGGGTATCTGCGCAGAGCGGAAGCTGGCGGGGGCAGCAGTAATATCATAGATATTATTCGTTCTTCGCCGGGTGATCGTTATTGCTTCCGTAACAGAGTCTACCAGTTCATTGAGCGCATAACGAAAAAATGGAACATCGCTTTTCAGGGATGTTTTCCCGTTTTCCTTTCTTAGCTGAAACTCAACAAAGTTGCCGTAGATCGGAAGCTCACTTCGTTCTACCATGTATGTTTCTCCATAGTCGTTCCAGGTCCAGCCGGCGCCATATAATTTGCTTTCCCACCCCGAATGCACAAAGGCTATTCTTTTTTTAGTCTCTTTTAAAAAACGATAAACAGGCTGGTGCTTAAAATCGCGGTGCAACAGTGTAGGGTCTGCTGTTGGGTTGATATAGATTAAGGTATCTGATTCAAAGTAGCGCAACCCCACGAGGCTGTCGCCGAGGTATTTCATGGCAGCATAACAGGTTGGAATTTTAGTATTGCTGGCGGGAACAAAATATTTATCTCCCTGGTGATTATAAAGATATTTGTTTGTCTTTGTATCCAACACTGATATGCCTACGTGTGCAGAAGTCAAAGATGAATCTTTCAAAACCAGGCGCTGAGCTGACCGCCCTATTCGTTGCTGTACAGAACAGGCGCTGAGTAACCAACTGATCGCGTTAAATAAAAACAACCACCTCACATTGATGTGCATACCGGAAGAATTTAAAATTATATTTAAGGACGCTCCTGCGCACGCAGCCAGCGTTCGGGATACTCGTTGTGCGAAGCCACAATGTAATCGTTATGCGAGCAGGCCGTAAACTTTTTATCCGGCAACTGCATCCACCACCGGCCCGTTTTTTTACTCTGAAGGAATACTGTATCCACCTCAGAAAAAGTAGTGTGAAATTCGTTGAATGAATCCCTTTCTTCGAGCTGGGCCTCCCGGCTACTCCGGTTCACACCTTCTGCAAGGTACCAAAGCATCTGCCCCAACTGTTTGGCTGTGAGCGCTTCCCTGTCGTTCTCCGGCTGGTATCCATATAAACCGATGGTTTTCATATTAGCGCTCATGCCGGCATACTGCATCAGTATACAGGCTTCTTCTCCGTTCAATCCATTGGGAGAAAGGGTATTTGATGGTGCAAAAGCGTGTGCAATGGCGGTTATATCAAAGGAAAAAAGATGGCAGTTGCGAATTACCGGCTCCATTTCTTCCATCTTCTCTTTCACTTTGCCCAGTCGGAAACAATCAAAGCGCAGCTTGTCCATGGTTTCAAGCATTTGCGGATGCACAAAATAACTCTGGAATGCCAGGTGATTATAGTGCCGCATGTAATTGGGTTCGGCAGTAAGCAGCTCCATTACAAAATTGTCGCTTCGCAAGGGAGAGTCGATGTTGATATCTATACATGCATCAATTGCCACTGCATCCATGGCTTTCTTGTCTTCTGAAAATGCATAGTACTGTGCCAGCGTGAGATCATGTGAACCACCTAATACAACCACCAGCTTTCCAATATTCATCAGTTCGTGAATTACAGTTTTTAACGCAGCATAAGTATCCTGGAGGCTATTACCCGCTTTTATATTGCCAATGTCGGCGAGTGGTACATGGCTATGCCAATAGTAAAGGTCATAAAACGCTTTGCGGATTTCGTCTGCTGCCTCGCTCCAACCGCGCAAACCTGCTCCCCGTTGCTCTCCGCAACCAACAAGCACGATGTGAGCATTCTCCAGGTCTGGAAACACTTCTTCATACAGGGCGATCACCTTCCCAACCTGCCCGCTTTTATACCCCTTGTCATCCGACAACATATCGCGGTTTACCGGTTCCAGGAAATCAATAATATTGAGGTAGTCAGACATGGCTGCAATATAAATAACAGATGGCAGGGAATAAGTGCAGTAAAAGGGTTTATTCCTGTGAAACATAGACAGGCAGTTGTTTTTGGTGTTGCAGATCGCGAATGAGGTATTGCGGATGATATTTTTCTGCAGTGCGGTTTATCTTCGCGGCATGAACGCCATTTTGCAACAGATCGATGACTGTAAGAAAGAGATTGATCTATTCTCCATCACGAACAATGAAGAACTGGAAACCTATCGCATTCAGTTTCTTGGCACAAAAGGCGTAGTAAAAGCCCTGTTTGGAGAAATAAAGAATGTTCCCGCAGAAGGCAGAAAAGAGTTTGGGCTTGTGTTGAATGAATTGAAACAATATGCGGAAGCAAAGTATGAAAATGCCAAGCTAACAACAGCGGTAGGTAACGAGCCAACCGGAGATAGTATCGACCTTTCGCTCCCGGGCGATCCTATACAAATTGGCTCACGGCACCCGATTACGCTTGTGCGCCAGCGTATCATATCAATATTTGGCAGGCTGGGTTTTGCCGTTGCCGATGGACCTGAAGTTGAAGATGACTGGCACAACTTTACAGCTTTAAATCTTCCGCTGAATCATCCTGCACGCGACATGCAGGATACCTTTTATATCAATCAAAACCCCGACTGGTTGTTGCGAACGCATACCAGCAACGTACAGATCCGCGAAATGCAAAAGGGTGTGTTGCCAATTCGCATCATTTGTCCGGGCCGGGTGTACCGTAACGAAACCATATCTGCACGAGCACATTGTTTTTTCCACCAGGTGGAAGCTTTGTACATCGACGAGCAGGTATCGTTTGCTGATCTGAAACAAACGCTCTACTTTTTTGTAAAAGAGTTATTCGGAGCCGAAGTGAAGCTGCGTTTCCGACCTTCTTACTTCCCATTCACCGAGCCAAGTGCCGAACTGGATGTCAGCTGTTTCATTTGTGGCGGCGGTGGTTGCAGGGTGTGCAAGCAAAGTGGCTGGGTAGAGATCCTGGGCTGTGGAATGGTGCATCCGAAAGTGCTCGAAAATTGCAGCATCGATCCCGAGAAGTACACAGGGTTCGCCGTTGGGATGGGTATTGAACGCATCACCATGCTCCTGTACGGAATTAATGATCTTCGATTATTCAGCGAAAATGACGTGCGCTTTTTAAAACAGTTTACCGGTGCTGTTTAGGATCACTAATCGGATAGTAGATCAACTGATGCAAAGTGAAGGCTGCGGGAGTGAAGAACAAATGAAACGAAAGCAAACCCGTTTACGACAAAAATTACTACAGACGTGAGGTTAGGCTTGGGTTGAAGGCCTGATAGTTTCAGCAGGCTCAGCCTGAACATAAAAGCACAAACAGCCTTAACTTGCTTCTTTATGAAAATCATTTCTTATAATGTCAATGGCCTTCGGGCGGCAATAAAAAAAGGTTTCTTAGAATGGCTGCAAAGCCATCCTGCCGATGTCATCTGCATCCAGGAAAACAAGGCACAGCAAAGCGACCTGTCGGCACTGGCATTTAGTGAGCTTGGTTATAAAGATTACTGGTTCTGTGCCCAAAAGAAAGGGTACAGTGGTGTTACCGTGTTCACCAAAACGGAGCCCGACGCTGTGCAATGCGGAACCGGTCATCAGGTAAGCGATGATGAAGGTCGGGTACTGCAACTCGATTTTGGTAAAGTACGTTTAATCAATGCCTATTTCCCATCAGGCACGTCGGGCGACGAAAGGCAGACGTACAAGTACACCTGGCTCAACGAATTTTTTGACTATGTGCAGGACCTGCGGACTACCCATCCTAACCTGATTCTTTGCGGCGATTATAATATCGCACACCAGGAAATAGATCTTCATTCTCCTAAAACAAATACGAAAACCAGTGGCTTCCTTCCGGCAGAAAGAGCGTGGATGGATCAGTTGTACAGCCAGGGATGGAGCGACACGTTTCGCCAGGTGCATCCTCATAAAGAAGGTAGCTATAGCTGGTGGAGCCAGCGGTTTCCGGGTGTACGGCTTGCCAATAAAGGCTGGCGGATCGATTATATATCGGTTACGGAGCCATTGAAATCTTTTGTGAAAGATGCCGACATTTACCCCGAGGTAAAACACAGCGACCACTGCCCGGTTTATGCAGAAATTGATATTGAACATTTCAACAAGCAGTTATGATAATCTATAACGTTACTACCCACGTGAACCATGCTATAGGAACAGAATGGTTTACCTGGTTGCAGGCGGAGCATGTCCCCGACATGATGAAGACCACGTGTTTTACGAAATTCAACATTTTACGCCTCCTTGAAGTTGATGAAAGCGAAGGCCTGACTTACGCCGTACAGTACCATGCCGAGTCGAAAGCAGACTATAATCGCTACATCGCCATCCATGCAGGAGGCTTGAGAGAAAAAACCAGTGTCAAATGGGGCAATCAATGTTCCAGCTTCAGGAGTGTGATGCAGCATGTGGACTAGATGTGCATAATATTCAGGAGAGGGAAGCCAGAAGCCTTGCCCTGCCTGCATTGTACCAATTTGTTCGCTGAAAGCCTTGCGGGGTGCGGCTTTCAGCCGTTTCCTGTTTTCGCATATAACGGTGGCGAGTAGCATCCCGGGGTGAAACCCTTGCGGGATGCGGGTTTCAGCTGCTTAATAAATGGCGTGGTTCAGCGAAATTTATTTTGTTTCCATCAAAAAGCCATTAAATTTGTCGGCACATAACATTTTAAAAAACGAAATATGAACAAAGCTGAATTGATCACAACACTGGCTGAAGAAGCTGGTATCACCAAAACTCAGGCAAACACTGCTTTGGATGCTTTTGTTACCGCGGTTACAAAAACATTAAAAAAAGGTGATAAGGTAACTTTAGTAGGTTTCGGAACTTTTTCAGTTTCAAAACGTGCTGCCCGCAACGGTCGCAACCCGCAAACCGGCGAAGTAATTAGAATCAAAGCCCGCAAAGTAGCTAAGTTTAAAGCAGGTAAAGAACTCTCCGGTAAGCTGTAACGCTCAGCAACATTCTTTTGAAAGCCTTTATGCGGTGCATGAAGGCTTTTTTATTATGCCATTTTTTACGCAACTTGC
>JBGTIL010000473.1:0-8056 GCA_041745695.1 Chitinophagaceae bacterium
TGAGTAAAACAACGCGATTACATTACAAACCTAATAGGTGTTTTTTCTTTTTACAATAGGAGATTTACGATGCCCGTGGTTCTCCACCATTTTTCAGGTCGCTTGAACGAACAATGTGTATAAGTCAGCTGCCACTTATCACTTAAAATGGGAGCGGTGCAACCTCCGGTTTGCAATAAGAGTCACACTGATGCCAGCAAGCACTCGTTCTTAAGTTGAAGAGTAGTCCTCTTGCTTGTAGAATTAGTTCTACAAGCGCAAGCACCAGGGATATACTACAAACAAGACGAACGGCTTTTGATACTATATAAAATCGGGGGGTTTGAGGCCTGCAATTTGCGTACTTGACTTCGCCGCTACAACTATCGCATGCAAACAGAAAAAAAATCAACAGGTCTTGGTAAACGTGTACTTAGAATCGTAATAAAAACGATTCTATTTCTGATATTGTTCGTTGTTGTCGTTTTTCTACTAATTCTTACTCCTCCTGTACAGCGCTTCGCCACAAGTAAAGTCGAAAACTTTTTGGAAAAGAAACTTCAAACCAAGGTAGAGATTGGAAGCATCGCCATTGGGTTGCCCCGTAAAGTGTTGCTAGAAGATATTTACATAGAAGATCGTACAAAGGATACGCTCCTTTCAGGCGGTACCATAAAAGTGGACATTACACTTTTGAAGCTTCTATCGAATGAGGTAGAGATCCGCAACCTGGAGATCAATGAAATAACGGCTAAGGTCAAACGCACATTACCAGACACAGCTTTTAACTTTCAATTCATAATCGATGCCTTTGTTACGCAAAAAGCAGTGAACACAGATACGGCCCAGGCTGCTCCTCTTAAGCTTGCAGTTGAAAAGCTTGCCATCAATAAATCGAGAATCGTTTACAAAGATGTACTGACCGGTAACGACATGTCCACTTATATAGGAAGTTTGAATGCCGAGATAGATACGTTAGACCTCACCCATTCAGTATATAGTATACCCAGTTTTAATCTGACGGGGCTTAGGTCAAACTTTCAGCAAAGTCAACCGCTCGTTGTTGCAGAGTCGGCCGCGACTGACCTTGCCGAAGCAGCGGAGCCAATATCTATGCGGCTGCATCTTGGAAAGATCAACCTAGAAGATATTCAGATTGCCTACGGTAATCGGGTGTCAGCTCTGCAAACGAGCTTTAACATCGAGAAATTGTTTGTGGAAGGCGAACAGCTCGACCTTAAAAACCGTCTGGTGCATTTAGACAACCTGGAACTAACCAATGCCATCAGCATTATAAAATTGGGAAAAGCGGCAAGCGCCAAACAGCTTCAGAACGAGGTAGAACAGGAAGTAGCAGCACAGCAACAGCAGGGCTGGACCTTCCAGGTGAATCATGTACGCATTAATGATAATGACTTTCAGTTTGATAATGATAATACAGCCCCACAAACCTCGGGGATGGATTTTGCACATATGAAAGCTGACAGTTTGAGCTTGCATGTGGACGATCTTCTCTTTAGCACCGATTCTATCAAGGCACTTGTCACCAAGGGTCATTTTAGAGAAAAGAGTGGGTTCCAGCTTGATGCATTGGAAGGTGATCTCCTGTATGCGAACACGGGCGCGCATTTGAAAAACCTGCTGATCAAAACACCAGGCACAGAAATTAAACGAACCGCCATACTGGAGTATGCTTCTTTTGAAGCGCTAACTAAAAGACCTGCTGAAACCATCATTGATATCGACATTGATAAAAGCTTTATCCAGGTAAAAGACATTCTTGCTTTTGTGCCGCAACTTAGAACCCATCCTGCATTTTCTAATCCTTCAGACGTATGGAATCTAAATCTCCAGGGCAGTGGGAACATGAGCCGTTTGAATATCGGGAGCCTTCAATTTGATGGTCTGAAGAATACCGTACTGGACGCTTCCGGTACCTTGTCAGGATTGAATGATCCTAAAGCTGCCGGAGGTGATTTTGCGATTCGAAGACTGCACACTTCGCAAACCGACCTCTCACTTTTCACTGGCGCGCGCTTATCAAACGCCCAAATCAATTTGCCCGAAACTTTTGCGGCAAAGGGAACACTTTCAGGCAATATGAATGCGCTAAACGCCAACTTTTCAGTGGCAACATCCGCTGGAAATGTAGGCATCAGGGGCAGGTTCAGCAATCTCACAGCTCCCACTCAGGCAAAATACAACACTACAATTAGCGCAACCTCCCTGCAGCTGGGCAACATTTTGAGAAATAAAGTGCCTGTTGGCACACTATCGGCAACCTTCACCCTGGATGGCAAAGGATTCACACCGGAAAGCATCAATACACGCTTTCGAGGCGTAGTAAATTCTGTGGGATATAACAACTATCTCTATCGGAATATCAATCTGAATGGCGCATTGAACGGTAACACATTTTCTGCAAACACAGACATCGCGGATCCAAATATCGACCTTACTCTGGCTACTACCGGTAATATTAAAACATCAACCTTCCGCATCAATGCCGCCATTGATAGTGTAAAAGCGCTGCCACTGCACTTTGCCACACAGGCACTTGATTTTCATGGAAAAATAGATGCTGACATCAACGCCAGTAACCCTGATCTGCTGGACGCTTCGGTGTTTGTAACAGATGCCCTCGTGGTATCAGGTGTTAATCGCTTACCTATCGATACACTACAATTAACGGCCGGCAGGAATGATACTGCCGCTCAATACATTTCGCTAAGGAGCGAAATAGCGAACGCAGATATCGCCGGCACCTATCGCCTTGCAGACCTGGGCGCGATCATTCAATCTAATCTCCAGCCTTATTTTTCTGTTGCAACCACACCAGTTGTAAACAGCGTAAAGCCTTATGATTTTGGGTTTAGCCTGGACATTACCAATTCACCCGTGCTCGCGGCCTTTATGCCAGATTTAAAAATCACCCAGCCTATACATGCCGAAGGCAGACTTGCCACTGGTCAGGGAATGCAGGCTCGTGCTAATGCCCCGCTGTTTGCATTTGGCACCAATGAAATAAACGGACTTGCAATAAACGCAGTGACTACGCCCGCAGGTCTTGAAGTAACTGCCAATGTTGACAGGCTCAAAAGTGGTAATTCGCTTGATATTTTCAAAACCCGCATCAATGCCCGGGCACTGAATAACATCATCTATTTTAATCTCGGCGTGGCAGATGCTAATGCCAGGGACAAATATAATTTAGGTGGTGTATTCTCCCAGCCTTCCAAGGGAACCTATTCTTTGAAATTAAATGCCGATAGCCTGCTGCTTAATTATGAAAGATGGACAATGGCAACCAACAATAGTCTGGTGATCGCTCCAGAATCTATCTCTGCCACAGACTTTACGCTTTCTAAAGGTGCCCAGCAATTGAGTATTAACAGCTTGCCCGGCGCAGGTTCGCCTCTTAACGTTGCGTTTAAGAGCTTCCAGTTAGGCACCCTCACCGGCTTTATGAAATCAGACTCCATCCTTGTAGATGGCACAATGAACGGATCGGTAACCCTCACGAATCTGATGAAGCAACCCCTTTTCACCAGTGATCTTACAATTGGTGACCTGAGCTTGAAAGGCGACACCATTGGTAATATCAACCTTCAGGTGGCGAACACAACTGCCAATCGGTATAATACTGCCGTCACCATCACAGGAAGGGGTAACGACGTGGCGCTGACAGGGTATTTTTTACCGCAGGGGAAAGATATCTTACTGAATCTTGAACTCGCTGTGAGGAAGCTGGAACTTAGTAACCTCGAAGGCGCACTGGCTACTTTTATAAAAAGTGCATCGGGTGCAATTAACGGCAACGTAAGCATTAAAGGTACATCTGCCAAGCCCCTCGTGCAGGGAGCACTTAATTTTGATCAGGCCATTATCACAACACTTCCGATTGGAGGACCCCTGTCTATAAACAATGAGCAGTTAAAGGTAACTGAAAATGGTTTTGTGTTTGACAGGTTCGACATCAGAGATTCAGCAAACAATGCACTGACTATCGATGGAAATGTTCGCACAACCAATTTTATCAACTACGTTTTTGACCTGGATGTGGATGCCAGGAATTTCCGGGCACTGAATACAACCAAGCAGGATAACAAAATATTCTACGGTCAATTGAATATCAATACCGACCTGCACGTGAGCGGCACTGAAACGAAGCCGACCGTTGATGGTTCATTAAGTATTAATGATGGTACGGCTTTCAATGTGGTAATACCACAAGCTGAGCCGGGGTTGGTTGACCGTGAGGGAGTAGTACAATTTGTAGATTTTGATTCACCAGAGAATGACTCCCTGTTTCTGGCGTACGACTCTTTGAATACGACGGAGATACTGGGATTTGAATTAGCTGTTAATATCGATATTAAAAAGGAAGCCGTTTTCAACGTTGTTGTAGACGCAGCGAACGGAGATTTTTTAAACGTTCGCGGACAGGGACAGCTTACAACCGGAATAGACCCGAGTGGTAAAATAACCATGACAGGTACTTATGAAATTGAAGAGGGTGGCTACCAGTTCTCCTTCAATTTTATCAGGCGAAAATTTGAGATCGAAAAAGGAAGTAAGATGACATGGCTTGGTGCGCCTACTGATGCACAGGTAGACATCACAGCTAAATATATTGCCAACACAGCTCCACTCGACCTGGTACAGGATCAAATTGCTTCCGCAGAACGAAACTTTTATTTGCAAAAAATTCCTTTCCAGGTGTTGCTCCAATTGGATGGAGAACTGATGAAGCCCCTGTTGACATTTGATATAAAATTACCACAGGATCAGAATTACAATGTATCAAACGACGTGATCACCACGGTAAACAACCGGCTTACCCAAATGAGGCAGGAGCCATCCGAATTAAACAAACAAGTTTTTTCCATTCTCCTGCTCAACCGCTTTGTGGGAGCGAATCCATTTGAGTCAAGCGGCGAGGGCTTTAGTGCCGCCAGCTTTGCCCGCACCAGTGTAAGTAAATTACTTACCGAACAGCTGAATAGCCTGGCAGGCGGACTGATAGGCGGTGTTGAATTAAATTTTGATGTAGCCTCCAGCGACGACTATACATCGGGGTCGCGCAGAGCCCGTACAGACCTTGATGTTGGCTTGAGTAAGAAATTACTGAACGACCGGCTTACTGTAACGGTGGGAAGCAATTTTCAATTAGAAGGGCCTCAGGCTTCAAGCCAGGGATCGAATAATATTGCAGGCAATGTTTCAGTGAACTACCAGTTAAGTAAAGACGGGCGCTATATGCTGCGGTTTTACCGCAAGAATGAATATGAAGGCCTGGTTGACGGATATGTTATTGAAACAGGTTTAGGGTTTATCATCACGGTGGATTATAACCAGTTTAAACAGATCTTCCCGGGCAGAACCAAACGAAGAGAGGCAAGACAGGCTAAGAAAGCGGAAATAGAAGCTACAAAACAAAATACAGATCAGTAATGGGCAGGGCAGGCAGAAATATTTTTTATTCTTCATTTGTACTTTTTCTTTTTGCTGCCTGTAGCACAACCAGGCATCTTCCTCCCAATGAAAAATTGTATACTGGCGCCAGCGTGAATCTCAAGGTCAATGGACTCTCTGCAAATGAGACCAAGATTTTACGTACCGACTTAAAAGCCCTTACCCGTCCGAAACCCAACGCCCACTTTCTTGGCATTCCCTTCAAGCTACATATCTACAACCTGCTGCGCAATAAAAAGGCCACCTCGTTCCTGGGAAAGTTCCGGGAGAAGAGCGGTGAGCGTCCTGTATTGCTGAGCACGGTTGATATTGAGAGAAACATCAAACTACTGCAAAACCACCTTGATAATAAAGGCTTTTTCAGGGCAGGGGTGACTGGCGACACTGTTGTAAAAGCCAGGAAAGGAAAGGCCGTTTACGCTGCAAATGCAGGGAGCCAGTACAAGATCAACACTGTTCGTTTCGACAGCAGTCAGACGCAATTAGCACTTGCCATACAGGAAAGCGTGCCGAATAGTTTTCTAAAAAAAGGCAACCCCTATAATCTTGATCTGATCAAAGGCGAGCGTTTAAGAATAGATGCCTATTTAAAAGAAAGGGGTTTTTATTATTTTAACCCCGACCATCTCCTCGTTAAAGTAGACAGCACTAATGGAGAGAATCTGGTAGATATGATTGTCTCCATCAAACCCGAAACACCGTCCGAAGCGCAGCTGGCCTATCTTATTGACAATGTATTCATCTATAGTAACTACACACTGAATGCTTCCCGGCTAGACACTGCCAAATCGGTAGGTATCGATTATGAAGGTTACCACGTTATTGACCCACGTAATCGCTTCAAGCCAAAGTTCTTCCGCTCGGTTATGGTATTTGATTCCGGCGACCTGTACAACAGAACAGATCACAACCTCACCCTTAGCAGGCTGATCAATCTTAACGAATTTAAGTTTGTGAAGAACAGGTTTGAACTGGTGCCAGACAGTGCGAAGCTTGATGCTTACTATTACCTGACGCCGCTTCCAAAAAAATCTATTCGTGCAGAGATCAACGCAACAACAAAGTCAAATAATCTCAACGGATCTCAAATTCAGCTGAACTGGCGCAACCGTAATGCATTCAGGGCAGGCGAACAGTTGAACATCTCAACTTATGTAGGCTCAGAGATCCAGGTTGGTGGCAACGTTCAGGACCAGGAGGGCAAGGTGAAGCGTTATAATACCTACCGGGCAGGTGCAGAAGCCAACTTTGTAATACCCCGCTTTGTGACGTTTGGTTTGTTCAATGTAAATAAAAGAACGCCTTACATACCACGCACGAATATTCAGCTTGGCTATGATGCATTAAACCGCAAAAAGCTGTACACCGTGAATTCATTCCGGGGCGGTATAGGTTACCTCTGGAAAAACAGCAGTAAAACCTCTCACGAATTTTATCCTGTCAGCATTACCTACGTGCAGCCATTGAATGTTACGGCTGAATACCAGGATAGTGTAAATAAGTATTCCTATTTGAAAAGAGTGATCGATTCGCAGTTTATTATTGGTTCTACTTACCAGTTTAATTACAACGAGCTGGCGACAGGAGTACAGAAGCGAAATTCTTTTTATTTAAATGGTCTTGTAGATATCTCCGGAAACGTTGCAGGTTTGATTACTGGCTCAAAAGGATCGGCAGAAAATCCGAAAAAACTGTTTAATGCTGCGTTCGATCAGTATATCAAATTAGAATTAGATGGGCGTTATTATCGTAAAATCGGGCTTAAGTCGGTACTTGCCAATCGCCTGATCATTGGTTATGGCAATCCTTATGGCAACTCGACACAAATTCCATACATCAAACAATTCTTTGTAGGTGGCAATAACAGTCTTCGTGCGTTTAGAAGCCGTGCAGTGGGACCGGGCACATTTAAGCAGCCAACCGGCACCTCTTTTTTCGCCGATCAGACAGGGGATCTGAAACTGGAATTTAATACGGAATACCGGCCGCATATCAGTGGTCCGTTATATGGCGCCGTTTTCCTCGACGCTGGCAACATCTGGCTTAAAAATGAAGACACTTCACGTCCTGGTTCCAAGTTCACGAAAGACTTTTTTAAACAATTGGCTGTGGGTGCTGGTGCTGGTATCCGCCTGGATATCGTTCTGTTTGTTATCCGCTTTGATGTAGGTGTACCTATTACCAAGCCCTGGTTGCAAAATCCATTTATACTTAATCAGATCCGTTTAAACGATCCCGTGTGGAGGAAAGAAAACCTGGTGTTTAATATCGCTATCGGCTATCCATTTTAAGACACAGCCCGAGCAAGATCCGGAGTTTCATGGGTAGCGGAGAATTGCTTAGTCACCCAGCAATTGCTCCAGTCTTTCAACAAGTATAGAGGCATTTGGGAGCATAGCTGCTTCAAGTGCAGTATTGATTGGCACGGCTGGTAGATTGAGGGCCCCCAGTACTTCAACCGGTGCGTCGAGCCACTGAAAACAGTGTCTCGAAATGCGACCGGCGAGCGCTTCCGCAAAAGAATTGTTTTGTTGTTCCTCGGTTAACACGAGGCACTTACCATGTTTTTTTACCGTACTAAATATCAGTGCTTCGTCTAAAG
>JBGTIL010000474.1:0-2088 GCA_041745695.1 Chitinophagaceae bacterium
AGCACCATAGAAAAATTTTTATGCTGTGGAAGAAGAAAAGCTGCCCCTCCGCGGCCATTAAAAAAAAAAGCTCACCGTTTGGTAAGCCTTTCCTATAATTGATGGAACTGTATTACATCAACGGCTTACCCGGAGGCTGGCGTGCTGATGTGTATGTACCATGAGTGTCATTTCGCTGCAAAAATAAGGAGTGGTCGTATAGAAAAAAACTTTTGTTGAAGTGCATTTTAAGTTCCTTCTTACCTTAACAGGGCAAAATCAATCACTATGCGTTACAAATGTGTGCTTCCTTTTCTTCTCTTTTTATGTGTTCCCTGGATCAGCTCTTTTGCACAGGATGGAGGCACCTACCAAACTCCACCGAAAGATATTGTAGACCTGGTGTTGGCAAAACCTACCCCCGCAGTATCGATCGACAGCAAAGCAGAATGGATGCTGTTGATGGACCGGAGCGACTATCCAACAATCAAAGAACTGGCGAGCGACGAGTTGCGGATCGGAGGTTTGCGAATCAACCCGGCCAACTTCAGCCCCTCCCGCACGCCCTCATCGGAAGGCTTGCAGCTTAAAAACATAAAATCAAACAAGCTTTTTTCTATTTCCGGTTTACCAAAAGACCTGAGTGCAACTAATGTTCAATGGTCACCGGACGAAACAAAATTTGCCTTCGTTCACAATGCTGCTACGAGGGTAGACCTGTATGTGGTCAACATAGCTGATAAAAAGGCCAGGAAAATCAACAGCCAGCCACTCAACACTGTACTGGGTACTGCGTTTGAATGGTCGGGCCCGGGCAAGGTGATCTATAAGACCATCATCCCCGGTAAAGCGCTCACGGCCAAACCCGCAGCGCCCGCCGGACCTGTGGTGCAGGAAAACCTTGGCAAAGCTTCGGCATCCCGCACTTACCAGGATCTGATTCAGGATAGCTATGACGAGGCACTGTTTGAGTATTATGCCACAGCGCAGCTGGTGTCGAATGACCTTACAGAAGAAACTCCTATGGGTGCTCCTCAATTGTACCGCAACTATAGTTTGTCTCCCGATAATAAATATATTCTTGCAACCATCATCAGGAAACCATTTTCTTACCTCTTTCCATCCTCAGGTTTCCCCCACACAGTGGTTGTACTCGATAGCAAAGGCAGCACCCTTCGCACACTTACAGAGAATGCTAGTGCGGAAGGACAGCCTATTGGCTTTGACGATGCCACCACATTTCCCCGAAACTACAGCTGGAGAGAAGACATGCCGGCAACAGTTACGTATGTACAGGCACTGGATAAAGGATTGGGAAGAAGCAAAGCTCCATACCGCGACGCGGTTTATTCCGTTGACCTGAACGGTGATGGACAACCGAAAGAACTTTTTAAAACAACCCGCAGGTTAGCAGGCATCCTCTGGGGTAACAAAGAAACGGCTATATTTTACGAGCGCACCAGTGCCGACCGCAAGGTGAGAATGAATCTCTTCAATCCTTCAACCGGGAGCGTAGATTCTCTTTTTGAGCGGAGCAGTAACGATTCTTACAGCGACATTGGAATGCCGCTCACACAGAAGAATGAGTTTGGCCATCAGACACTGATCCTTCTCAATGGCAAAGAATTATTGCTCCGGTCTCAGGGCGCATCGGCAGAGGGCGACATGCCACTGATCCAGACTTTTAATACTTCCACCAAACAAAAAAAAGTGTTATGGCGTTCTGTGTCCCCATATTATGAAACGGTGGTTGAGGTCATTGATCCGAAGAAGGGTATTTACCTTACCAGCCGTGAAAGCACCGCGGAAGCTCCTAATTACTACCTGCGTGATCTGTCTAAAGGTGGCGAACCAAAAGCAATCACTGATTTTAAAAACCCGTATACGGGCATGGAAGGGGTAAAAAAAGAAAAAATCTCTTACAGCAGAGCAGATGGTATCAACCTTACCGGTAATCTTTACCTGCCAAAAGGCTTTGACCCAAAGCGCGACAAACCGCTTCCGGTAATCGTATGGGCATACCCGATAGAATACAAATCAGCTGCAGATGCTGCCCAGGTAAGAGGATCGAAGTTTACGTTCACACGCATCAATTCCGGATCACCCATA
>JBGTIL010000475.1:0-2068 GCA_041745695.1 Chitinophagaceae bacterium
GGGGCAAATAATGATCTTCAAGATCAATTCCCGCAACCGTTCCCGGTTTGTTATTACCACACTCTTGTATAATAACGCCTTGACGCTAAAGAAACGCAGCACCATGATACTGCCCATGGAAGAGCGCGATGACTACCTGGATGAATTTGCGGTGGACAACGACGGAGACTTTGTGTTTGCAAAATTTAAGCGCAGCAGCAATGAAAGCATCGAGAGTACATTCCTGGTTTGGAAGGAAGCTTTAGCCGACACGTTTGCTACGGTACAAATCCGGCTCGATAAAATTCTTCTCGATGAGCCTCACCTTAAAGTAGACAATGTAAACAAGCGTTATTTTCTCACCTCTTTTTATTACAAGCAGAAACGAGGCAACATCGATGGTTTTTACTTTTATGTTTGGGACAAGAACACCCGCCGGCCAGCCCTGGAAAATACGCTGGTACTGGGGGAGGAACTTCGAAAAGAATCTAAAGGCGATGCCAATGTGAAGATGGCCTTTAACGACTATTTTATCCGAAATGTGATCATTAAGAAAGACGGGGGATTCATTATCGGCAGCGAAGCTTACTACACTACCTCCAGGGCAGGCAACTGGAACCGGTGGAATTACATGTATGGCAGCCCGTTCAATAATTACGATTATCTGTCATCGTCACCTTTGTACAACAGCTGGTACTGGCGCAACAGGAACAGCAGTACAGCTAACCGTCACCACGCCGATAACATCACCATCCTTTCTTTTGATAAGAACGGTAAATTGGAATGGAACAGCGTCATTCACAAAGAGCAATTTGATGACGAAAGCGGAGACTATATCTCGTACCAGCTAATGAACACCGGCGGACAGCTCCACTTTGTTTTTAACCAGGAAGAGAAAAGGCAGCAGCTGTTAAATGACTATACCCTCACAGCCAACGGTGAACTCAATAGAAACCCTACTTTAAAAAATCTGGATAAAGGGTTTGAGTTCCTTCCAAAATTTGGGAAGCAGGTAAGTGCCCGGCAAGTTATCATACCCTGTTACTACCGCAATTTTGTTTGCTTTGCAAAACTCGAATTTAATTCATAGCATTGGTGCGTGATTGGTATATTTAAACAGAAGGCACCGGGTAATGTTGCTTTACTTTTGATTGTTGGCTTACTGCTCAAATTGCCGCTTTTCCTTTATCCTAAGATGATGCCTCCCATTGGTGCAGAAGGAAAGCTTTACATGGCTATTGCAGGCTGGATAACAGGCAGCGGTTTTGCGGCACTAAGTGGAATTTTGTCCTTCCTGCTTCTTTATATCCAGGCGCTGATCATTACCGGTATTCTCAACGAGTACCGAATGACAACACGCCAAACTTTTCTACCGGGCCTTTCTTATATGCTCATTACGTCACTACTACCTGAGTGGAGTTTTTTTTCGGCGCCCCTGGTAGCAACTACTTTAATACTCTGGGCCTTTGCAAAACTCTTTCACCTATACAATACTGAGTTCGCCAATGGAAGAATCTATAACATCGGGCTTCTCCTGGGCCTGGCTTCGTTTATTTACTTCCCTTCTTTTTTGTTCGGTGTGTGCATCATCATTGGTCTGCTCATTCTCCGTCCCTTTCGGTTGAACGAGCTTTTTCTTATCGCGCTTGGTATCACAACGCCTTTTTATTTCTACGCTGCATATCTCCTGCTCTGGGATCACTTCACCGTTGCACAATTGTTTCTCGCGCTTCAGATTCACCTGCCGGGCGTGCAAAATTCCCTCTGGGTTGTTGGGAGCACACTCTTCCTGATACTGCCTTTCTTAACGGGAGCCTATTATATTCAGATTAACCTTCGGAAAATGCTGATCCAGGCCAGGAAGAATTGGAGTATTATCCTTTTTTACCTGCTTTCAGGCTTACTCATTGGTTTCATAAATGGCAGCGGCGTTTTCTCCAATTGGATCATCGTAGTGGCACCGTTTGCTGCATTTCATGCCTGTGCATATTTCTACCCTCCCCGTAAGTGGATATCGACCTTCCTTTTTTTCACCATGCTTGCATTTATTATCATTCAGCAGTATGGTACTACGGTGTGGCATTAGTAC
>JBGTIL010000476.1:0-4331 GCA_041745695.1 Chitinophagaceae bacterium
GTGTAGTTACCCGTCCATGTTTTCTTTACATCAATCGCAACTATTACTGCCTGACTTCCATAACGGTCAGCCAGCCTGGTTACCAAAAGTGGATCATTGAAAACAGCGGTGTTTAAAATGATCTTTTCAAATCCACAGCTAAATATCTTGTTTGCAACTTCGATGCTGCTGATCCCGCCACCATAAGAAAGTGGCATGAAGCATTCGTCTGCGATCTGTGACAGTACGCTATACGCGGGTTCCTTCTGCTGGAGGGTGGCGCGTATGTCGAGGAAGCAGAGTTCATCAACTTCCAGCTCATTGAAGATCCTCACCGTATTCAACGGATCACCAATATATTTTGGCGAAGAAAATTTCGTTGTTTTTACCAGCCCCCGATCCATCAGCTGCAGGCAGGGGATGATGCGTACGTCCATAGTTACAGCGCTACGAAATTGGAAAGCAGTTGCATTCCGTACTTGTGGCTTTTTTCCGGGTGAAACTGAACTCCATATACGTTACCCTTTTGAATGGCCGCATCGAACGTTACCCCGTACTCACACTGCAACAGGGAATGCGCTTTGTCTTCTACCTGCACATAGTAGGAATGCACAAAATAAAATTTCGATTCCGGTACAAGTCCCTGCGTCAATGCGCTGGCATTAACAGGTGTGACGTAATTCCACTTCATATGTGGCACTTTCAGACTCCCGTCTGACGAAAAGCGGAAGGCATTCGCAGCAATCCAACCGAAGCCCTTACACTTTCCTTCTTCGCTGCCGTGGGTGAGCAACTGCATACCCAGGCAGATTCCAAGTACCGGTTTCTGCTGTACCAGCACTGCATCATTCAAAACCTCGAGGAGTCTTTTGTTCTCCAGTTCCTTCATGGCCGTGTCGAAGGCACCCACACCTGGCAGAATGATTTTTGTCGCTTCTTTTAATTCATTGGCATCACCGGTTACCTGGGCACGCACGCCTAATTTCTGAAGCATATTCTGAACCGCGCGAACATTGCCAACTCCATAGTCTACGATGGCAATCACGCCCCTTCTGTTTTGGAAGTATACTTGATGTAGAAGCTTAATGGAATGAGTTGCGCTTTTGCCATCAGGTAAAACAAGGGTCGGAGGGTTTCAAATCTTTTTTTATAGGTCAGGAAGTCGCGGTAGGTTTTCTTTTCTCCTCCCATCGTATTCTTAAAAGCTTCTTTCGTAAGGCCCATGCGTTTAATGAAATATTCAGTTAGTTCCTGAATTCCTTCCATGGGTTCGCTGTATTTCTTAAGGGCTTCTTGTCTATCCATCAAACCGTTGCGTGCTGCCGCTGCAAGGCTCCAGTTACGGTCATCGACGCCAAACTTCTGGGGTTTGTATACAGAGTAAGTAAATGCTGAAAGCCTGTTTTCTAAATGATGGCCGCCGTAATACTGCCAGTTGAATGTTGCGCTCAGAAAATCCCGGGCGCTTTCTTTTGAGTAATTAATGTACCAGAGCGGCCTGATCTTTTTGATGCGCTTTACGGCTGTCCATTTCATGAAAGATAGAAAGCTCATATTAGGAAAGGTTTTCAACCGTTTGTTTTTCCCGAACTTCTGATAGATGTCCTTGATATACTTACCGTCGAAGTAGTTCGTACCCATTGGCGAAATGCCTTCAGTAATGAACGAGTGACCTTCGAGAATGTATTTGATTTTGTATTTAGAGGCGTAGCGGTAAAGCACCTCCGCCAGAGCAATGTCTGTCGGGCAATCCAGTTCAGGCACGCCCGAAGAGAAAAAGGATAGGGTGAGATCATCCATCTCCTTATTGTCTACTACATGCGTTACCAGGTCAACCCCAAGAGCTGCTGTTACCTTCCTGATGTTTTCAGTGGCAATCGCAGTATTCCAGGTATTGTCGAAGTGAACGGTTAAAGGACGTAAGCCCCACTCAATGGCTTTTGCCAGGGTATAGGAGGAATCTGTACCGCCGCTAACACCTACAACACAATCATAGGGCTTGTTCCGGCCGGCAATTTTTATCTGCTGAATGATTTTGTGAAGCTCTTGCTCTCCCCGCGCACTGCCGGTACCGAATTGTTCTTTTACCTCGTCCGACATAATGCAGTAGTTGCACACACCGGCATCGTTGAAGGAGATCCGGGATACTCTTTCATCGTAAATACAACGGCTGCAAATCTTGTAGGGTTCATTCATGTGAAAGAACAGGGTGCGCTTGCTGCAGGTGCACTAAACTGCGCAGCTCTTCAAATACCAGCTCACTGTTTTCTTCAAACCATCTGCTATCGACACCTTGGGATCGTACAAAAGCCCTGCCTGCGCCTTTTCAATGCAGATAGACCGCCGGCTGATATTATCGATATCGCGGTTGGCTACATAACGAATCCCCGAAGCGCTTTTGGTGCTTTCGAGAACAAGCCTGGCCAGTTCATTCACAGAGGTTTCGAAACCTGTACCAATGTTATAGTCTTCACCGATAGCATTCGGATTCATAGCAGCGGCTATCGTAGCATTTACTGCATCATCAATATAAGTATAGTCTCTCGTTTGTTCGCCGGTACCATAGATACGAAGCGGACGACCCTCCACAGCTGCTGCAATAAAATTGCCTATCACTCCACAATAGGGATTGGATGGCAATTGATTAGGACCGTAAACATTTGAATAGCGAAGCACAGCAACCGGCAGATCAAATACTTCGAAAAATGTTTTGGCATAAACTTCTGCCGAAAACTTGCTGGCAGAATAGAAATTTAAAAAACTCTTCCTGTCATCTTCTTTTATCGGCGTGCGCTCGGGCTCTCCGTAAATGGAAGAGGTAGAGGTGTACACCACCCTTGCTACATGATTGTTACGGCAGGCTTCAAATACATTGAAACTCCCTTTTACATTCACATTCATGTCCTCGCGCGGGTTCTTGTTAGAAACAATGATGTTGCGGGAGGCAAGGTGAAATACGATATCAATATTCTGCGTGCATTCTTCCACCAAACGGCTGTTTTCTACCGACCCATGCACAAACTCATGGGTTACACCTTCGAGGTGGTCGAGACTGCCCGTAAACAGATCGTCCAGCACTTTTACCCTGGCACCATGTTGTTCCACCAACACCCTGACGAGATTGGACCCAACAAAGCCGGCACCGCCGGTTACCAATATTCTTCTGTTTCTCAGGGTTTGCATACGTAGAAAGGTAACGCTATTCTGTGGGTTTGGTACTGGGCAATACATCACGCCCGTCCAGAAAATTCCCCCGCCTATTGACCTGCATACTGCTCATCATAGTATTTCTGGTAGTTTCCGGAGGTAACTCCTTTCAACCACTCTTCGTTGTTCAGGAACCAGTCGATGGTTTGTGAAAGCCCTTCTTCAAAGGTGACCGTAGGCTTCCAGCCCAGTTCCTGGTTGATCTTGGAGGCATCAATGGCATAGCGGCGGTCGTGTCCGGGGCGGTCCTTGATATAGGTGATCAGGGTTTCGCTGGTACCGGCCGGGTTGCCCAGCTTTTGATCCATCTGGCTGCACAGCAGCTTCACCAGGTCGATATTCTTCCACTCATTGAAACCGCCAATGTTATAGGTTTCTCCTTCCCTGCCCTTGTGAAATACGAGGTCTATGGCGGCGGCGTGGTCTTTTACAAACAACCAGTCGCGGGTATACAAACCATCGCCGTAAACCGGAAGGGGCTTTTTTGTAATGATATTATTAATAAAAAGCGGGATCAGTTTTTCTGGGAAGTGGTTAGGTCCGTAATTATTGGAACAGTTGGAGATTACCACCGGCATGTGGTAGGTTTCGCCGTAGGCACGTACAAAATGATCGGAAGCCGCCTTGGAAGCGGAGTAAGGTGAGTTGGGATCATAGGGCGTTTGTTCAGTGAACAGGCCCGTGTCGCCAAGGGCGCCATATACCTCATCTGTTGATACATGGTAAAAACGGCGGCTATTCATGCCTGCCTTGTCTTCACCTGCGCTTTGCCAGCTCTTCTTTGCTGCGTTCAACAGGTTTACCGTACCTACTACATTAGTATACACAAAATCCAGCGGCGATACGATCGACCGGTCTACGTGCGACTCGGCAGCAAGGTGAATAACGCCGTCCGGCCGGTAGTTTTCAAACACGCCGTCGAGGGCGGCTGCGTCCAGAATATTTACTTTTTCAAAAACATAGTTGGGCGCATGTTCGATGTCTTTCAGGTTTTCCAGGTTGCCAGCGTAGGTGAGGGCATCAAGGTTGATTATTTTATAGTCGGGGTAAGTATTTACAAACAAGCGCACTACGTGAGAGCCTATGAAGCCGGCTCCACCAGTGATCAGAATGGTCTTAGCAGCAGGGGCATTGGTGAGGTTTTG
>JBGTIL010000477.1:0-1758 GCA_041745695.1 Chitinophagaceae bacterium
AAGTGTTGTCCATTTGACAGTATCTACAGGTGCACTGTCTTTTTCCTTCACCAATGAACGTATGTGTTGAAGATGCTCTGGTGTTATGTTACAATCAAGCAACTTTTTTGTAAGTTCATAATTCCGGTTCAATCGTTTCGTAAGTTCATTCGATATCCCCTTAATTGCGGCTGCGGGATTATTCATTTCATGGGCAATACCCGCAGCAAGGTTACCAAGGGCATTCACCTTTTCATGCTGCAACTGGGTAGTGGCAAATATCCGCGCCCTTTCAGTCATGTAAGCAATAAGCTTTTGACTAAAATCAGTACTGAGCTGCTCCAATTCAGGAAAATCCCTTCTATTAATACCAATCAGTTTTACTTCCCCTAAGGCATACGAATAGCCTGGATACGTTTTCAATCTTGAGTAAGGCATCACACCACCTATACCACCTGTAAGATTGTTATTCTCGAATGTATAAAAATAAACCTGGCGTCCATTAATATACATATAAAACGCAATCTTACCTTCCAGGATAATCCACATCCAGTCGGCCGGCTCACCGTATTTTGCAATCAAGTCCCCATCAACTAATTCACGATATTCAGCATGAGACAATATCCATTGGAGATGCTCATCAGAAAGTTCGCTCAACGCGATAATTTTTCTTAAATCTTCGATCGTTATAGGTTGCATCATCTACTAAATTTTAGGGAAGCACAATGAAAAGGCGCTGGCTACCAGACCGCGCCCGGGTCTGACCGATCGACAGAATGCACTTTTGACGCACCGAGTCATCCGTACCTAAATCGTTCTCTTGCTTGGTTAAATGGACTAAGGATCAACTTATGTCGTAATCAACCCGTTGCCCACTTCTACTCCTGGGCAGAATGTTAAATTCCATGGGTGTTTCTTTGGAGAGCACAAAGATCTCAATGGCATGCCTGAGGAACGAATCGACGGGAGTGATGCCGGCTAGCATGAGGTCAATGTGAAAATACACCCACTGCTGAAGCCAACAGATATTGCTCGCCCATATAAAGGACCGCAGAAGACAGTTCCTGCTCATTTGCCGGCTGGCCACTTTTTCCATCTGCTGCTGGGTCCGTTCCTTCCGCACACACAGGTGATGAATCGTCAGATCAGCGGAGTTAGTGGCCCGCATCGGACCAAACGAGGTCCACAAGGCGGAAGAAGAGGCCACAACGGGTACCTGGGGAACAATGAAGTGATTATACAGCTTTGAGTTGCTATTCAACGTAAACGGTTCACCATCCTTCATCAGTTTCAGCGTATCTATGCCGCTTCTGTATCCGGTGGCCCATATAACCACATCGCAATCCTGTTCGCTGCCATCCTTGAGTATCACGCCGTCATCGGTAAAGCGGGCAATTTCCCCTATGGTATACGGTATATCCCTGAGGTCATTACGTTGATTAGGGCATAAGACCCCCCCGTGAAAATGGTGAAAATCAGCGTGCGGTTTACCAAAGGTGTACAGGTAACCCGATGACCAGTGGAGTAAAGCACCGAGTTTGTTAGAGACTCCCGTCCAAAGCACAGTAGACAGGTAACTAAGACCCCGCAGTTTATTTTTGAGGGAGCCATCATGGAGCAGCACTTCAAATTTGTAAAACAAATAGGGCTTGCGCATTAGCCAGGTAAAGTTTTCATACCCGGCTCTCCGCAAGCTTAGTACCACATCGCAGGCCGCCTTGCCACCACCCACTACAATTACCTTCTTGTTATTTTTTATGATATCGTTGAATTCAGCGG
>JBGTIL010000478.1:0-6355 GCA_041745695.1 Chitinophagaceae bacterium
ACACTGCCCACGGCCGGATGGTTACGTAAAAAGTGCGCGATTTTTTCGCCATTCTCGCAGTGGCGCTGCATACGCACATGAAGTGTTTTTATGCCGCGCAATACCAGGAAACAGTCCATGGGACCCGGAACAGCCCCGCAACTTTTCTGAATAAAATATAATCTCTCCCGCAGGTCGGCATCGTTTAACATAAGGGCGCCCTGGATCACATCGCTGTGTCCACCGAGGTACTTGGTGGCAGAGTGCATCACAATGTCAGCTCCCAGGTCCAGAGGGTTTTGCAGGTAAGGGGATGCGAATGTGTTGTCTACGCAGAGGAGGGCGTTGCCTTTTTTCGCCACCACTGCCATCGCTTCTATGTCGGTAATATTCATGAGCGGATTGGTAGGTGTTTCAATCCAGATGAGCTTCGTGTACTCGTTCATGTATTGGGCCACGTTGGCTGGCTCGCTCATGTTCACGTAATGAAACTTAATACCGAAGCGGGCAAACACTTTGGTAAACAGGCGGTAGGTGCCCCCGTATAGATCATTTCCGGTGATCACCTCATCACCCGGAGAAAGCAACTTTATCACCGCATCCGTAGCTGCTACGCCGCTGCTGAAGGCCAAACCGTACCGGCCATTTTCAATCACTGCAAGAGCTTCTTCCAGCGCTTTGCGGGTGGGGTTCTGAGATCGGGCGTATTCGAATCCTTTGTGCTCGCCGGGTGCCGCCTGCACGTAGGTAGAGGTTTGATAAATGGGCGTCATGATTGCGCCCGTACTCGGATCGGGTTCCGTACCTGCATGTATGTATTTAGAGCCTGCCTTCATATAGAATTGTTAGCGTAACGATGAAAATGACTGCAAAGATGTGGAATGAATAGCAACTGCCCGAATGTTTGCGGTGGTGCTTGTACGAAGCTTACCGTACATCACGAATAGCAGGGCCTTTAACATTAGTTTAATGCAATAATGTGTTTCAAAATTTTACCGCCAGTCCGCCTCGGTTGCTGTTCATCACTGCATTATCGAACAATCTTCTGCACAGTTCAATTTCGCTGTAACAAAGGCTTCTGCAGCACGTACCACTTGTACTGAACTGCTTGCACTACCCTGTACACAGGCCATAATTTGCACTCATAACTAATTACTTAAACAACACATTTTACCATGAAAAAGTTAGCAACCTTTGCCCTTTCCGCGCTTCTTAGTTGTTGCCTCTACGCCGCCGAACCAACCGCCGTAACCGAGAAAGTACTCCAGGCTTTTGAGCAGTCTTTCAAAACTGCTTCCGCAGTGGTATGGCATGAATATGACGACCGTTACGAAGTAAAATTTCTGCACAATGCTATCGATTCAAGAATCACCTACGACAAGGAAGGAAATATCCTGAGAACGATCCGCTACTATGCAGGTGAGCAGCTACCGCTCATGATATGTGCCAAACTGCAAAAGCAGCATCCGGGTAAAAAAGTTTTTGGCGTAACCGAATTATCGGCGGAGGGTGAGGTAGATTATTTCATTGTTTTAGAAGATAAGTACAACTGGCATTATGTAAAATGCAGCCCCAATGGAAGCATGAATACTTACCAGAAGTACAAAAAAGCGTAGGAGCATTGTAGCAACCGTTCAAGTTGCCAATAACGCAACAGCATTCCGTGCATCACAGAGAGCCACGATTGGCTATTGATTATCGATATAGAAAAGAGGCAGCCCAGTATTTCCAGTCCTGGTTGTGTGCAGCATAGGCTTCATGCGGCTGAATCTTTGTTTCCAGGGCGCGTTTACTGAGTATGCCTTTGTCTGCCAGGATTTGTTTGCCGGACTGGATGGCGGCAGCCACCTGTTTATCCTGCATCCATAGTTGTTGTGGTGGCTCAAAGCCGGTCTTACCTTTTTGCCAAACGGTGGCTGCCGGCAGGAGGGGCTCAACGGTTTTGCGCAACAGCCATTTACTCCAGCCACCGTGTATCTTGAAATGGGGTGGGAAGGTAAAGAGCGCTTCCACCAACTTGTGGTTCAAAAAGGGCAGGCGTATTTCCAGGCCATGTGCCATACTGTTGCGGTCTGCAATTCGTAATAGTTCTTCCAAGCCGTAATTAAATGTGTTGAAATAAAGGGCAGCGTTCAGTGATGCCTGCGCCGGAAGGCTGTAGTAGCACTGATCTTTCTTGCTGAAGGCAAAATCGGGATCAAGGAAGAAAGACTGCGCGGCGGCTTTTTTCTTTCTGCTTTGCTGCAGTGCGAAAGCAAGCTGGGGAAACAGGGCAGCTACTTTGTTCTTTGTGCCGAAAGGCAGGGTGATGCCAAGCGTTCTTGCAGCTTCGATTTCATGGCTGGCAGCCAGTTTACGGTGCCGGTACAATTCGCTCCAGTACCAGCTGTAGTATTTATGATAGCCCCCCAGTACCTCATCGGCACCCTGACCATCCAGCAGTACTGTGACGCCGTTTTGCCGGGCTGCTTCGTACACCTTGAACTGCGCCAGGGCGCTGGCCGAAGTGATTGGCTCTTCCTGGTGCTGCATCACTTTTTCCATCAGCGGAACGATCTCTTCTACACCCGTCTGAATAACGGTATGGGTTACCTGTAAACTTTTTGCTACCCGACCAGCAGCAGCTGTTTCATCTTTTACAAAGCCGGCAAATCCCGCGGTAAAGCCCTTGTGGGTATAGTTGCTGCCGCCCAGTTTATTGCAAAAGGCTACAATGGCTGCGCTGTCCAGTCCACCGCTCAGGCTGGTGCCCACGGGCACATCGCTGCGCAGTCGTTTCTGTATCGAATCGGTAAAGAGAGCTTCAAAAATTTCAATAGCGCCACCTGCTGTGATCTGCCGGTCCGTATCAATGTATGGCAGCCAGTATTTTTCGATGGTGAGCTCCTGCTTTCGTGGGGCGTACAATAGCCAGGAGGCAGCAGGCAATTTCTGTACGGTTTTAAAAAAAGTTTCTTCCGGGTTGTAAGGGTTGGAAGTATAATCAATGGTGAGAAAGTTATACATCATCCGGTCATTCACTTCTTTCGGAACACCGGCAGCCCAGAGGCCTTTTACCTCAGAAGCGAAGATTAGTTCAATTTCATGTTGAGCATAAAAGAAAGGTTTTTCGCCAAACCGGTCCCGCGCAGCAAACAAAACTTCTTCTTTGTTATCCCAGATGGCAAAAGCGAAAGCACCATCAAAGTCCTTCAGACATGCGGCACCGTAGGCTGCGTAGCTGGCCACAACCACTTCGGTATCCGATGCTGAGGAAAATCGGAAACCTTTTTGTTCCAGGATGTTCCGTAGTTCGATGTAATTGTAGAGTTCACCATTGTACACAATCGTGTAACGGTCTGCGTATAAAAAGGGCTGATCAGCGGCAGGAGTAAGATCGATGATGCTTAGTTTGCGATGACCGAGATTAACGGTTGAGACGTCGTTGCTGAAGTAGCCGCTGCGCTCCGGACCCCGATGAAATAAAGCCTCGGTCGCAGCCCTGACGCGGTGTGGCTCTAACGGGGCAGTAGAAACGATGCCGGCAATGCCACACATATGGCAGTATTACAAGGTAATCGGCAAGCTGGCCGAAACTGTATCCCACGACATGGTCAGGTCAACACCATACTGGGCTTTCTCAAAATTCATGGTAAAATATTCGAACACTGTTTCTATTTTACGGGTAGGAACCGTAAAGCGGTGCGCATCCATGCTTGGGTCCTGCTTCAAACCCCAACTGTAAACATTTGTATTGAAAATGAGTGTCCATTGGGTGGCTTCGGGAACGCAGTAAAGGATGTACCTCCCCGCTGCAACTCTTTTCTTCTGAATGGTGACAGCCTTAAAAAATTCGATCTCTGTAGATTCATTAGCTCCTAAACGCCAGGTATCATTGTAGGGGATCAGGGAGCCAAAAATTGTTCGTCCTTGTTTTAAAGGGCGGCTGTAGATAACCCGCACCACCGGGAGGGCGGCACCATTCTGCGACATTTTTTGCACCGGAAAATCTGCTGGAAAATAAATTACATCAAGGGGAGATATATCGGGCGATGTTGCAGAAGACACCAGGTTCGTCCGCGGTGTAATCTTAATGGCTGGTGAGGGCTGAGCGGATACAGAAGCGGGCTTATCGCTAGCATCGGTGCAGGAGGCCAAAACTACAGCTACAAGTAAAAGCCGGAAAAAAGAATTCATGTTGATAAGTTACATGTTTCGTACTGCAGTTGCCGGGCTGATTTATTTCAGAGAAACCGGCAGTGCAACTTTCACATCATCCCAGGCAACAATTAGATCCATACCGATAGCCGATTTGTCGAGCAGTATCGAAAATGCTTCTGCAGGCTCTGCAACCTTTTGAACCGGAACGGTCATTCTCACTACGTCTTTCTTCTCGTCGTATTTAAAAGCGCCCCAGACGTCGGTTTCTTTATTCAGTATGAAGGTCCAGTCGGCTGGATTTACCAGTGCATAAATGGTATACTTGCCCTTGAGCACTTTTTTATTGGCAATCTTTACATCTTTAAAAAATTCAATCTCGGTTGCTTCGTTGGCACCCAGGCGCCATACTTTTCCATATTCAACAAGTTCACCAAATACCGGGCGACCATTTTTCTGTGGGCGGCTGTAAATAACACGGGCAGCCAGAGGCGCTGATACCTTATCCTGGATTTTAAGTACGGGAAAATTAGCCGGGAAGTAGGCCATGTCCATTGGCGATTTGTCGAGGGCCGGAATTTTTATCGCTGGTGCTGCAACCATTGTTTGTGCCTGTAGCGAACTGATACTAACCAGAAAACAGAGACCCAGTATGATATTTTTCATAATGTAGCTATTACGTAATTAAGTGCAAAAATATTGTTCCTGCCTGTATAGAGGGAAACCATTTATAAAAGGAGGTATGCCAGTTCTTTCTGTGCATGGTTTTTAACATCCTGGATAAAGTTGTTGTAACAAGCCTGCAAAAAATCATAGTTGGCTTCAAACAGGGTCATTGCTGTACTGTGGTCGTTGGTGTAGGCACAGCGGCGTACCAGCCCCTGCAGACTGCGTTCGGTGCCCTCCCTGGTGCGGTAGTGGAGCAGCCAGTTTTGTTCTTTCATGTAAGCGAACACCTGCAAAAAACGCGGGGGCAGTTGAGCTCTCTGTGCTTCCAGTTGCAGGTATACTGTTCGAGAAAAGTTTTCCAGTTCGCCCGCGGAAAAGGCAGCAGGATCGGTTGCGAGGTAATGATCGTACAGCACGTCAACGAGCGGACCGCTATATAGCCGGTAATGGGGCTGAAAAACAGTCTGGGCTTTTTTTGTGGCAGGGTGCGCATCTGTAAAACTGTCAATGCTGCGGTGCAGCCTGATACCGGCCTGGATAAGTGTGGGAAAATTGTACTGGGCCTTTCCTTTTACAAAATCTGAGATCATGTTACCCGCAAGGATCTCCGGTTGATTGAAGGAAAGATAAGCGTGGGCAAGGAAGTTCATTGGTAGCTTAAAGCTAAGCGTTTGATTTTTTGTGGAGCCGGTAGGAATATATAATTGGTGAGATAACGATTATAACAACTGTAAGAAAAAATACCACGACAATGGCGGGTTGAGGTAAAAACAAATAAAGTATTGCAGAAAGAAGCCCAGCCCAAAACCAAAGCTGTGCAGCAAACTGGTGTGTGAGCCGCCAATTTTCTGGATTGCGCAAGGTCCATGGAAGACGAAAGCCTGCAAGGTAATTGGGTTTAAGGCTGTGCATATAGTTGCCGATAAAGCAAAAAAGCAGGGCAGTGCAAATGAGTAAAAGCTTGATTGAAAAGAGGGTAGCCGTTTGGGCGCTGTACGCGATCCAAACCTGCACCAGCGCAATAAAAGCACAAATTCCCACACCCATTTTTCGCAGGTGTTCGCCATTTGGGATGGGGGTGAGGTTTGTTTTGATCCTCTTGATATTACTTAGCAGTAAATACAAAATTGCATTTAATACTGTTAGCCCGATGATGACCTTGAGTAAGTCTTCTTTTGATCCCATCCTGTCGGGTTCACCTTTCCAGTTATAGTGAAGTGGAACGACAGCTGCAATTTGAGTCCAGGTGAGCGCCGTATAAATAAGCGGAACTACCAGCAGTATAAGTGGAAATGCATGTTTCCTTTTCATTTTGATTTTTTTTTAGATTTGAATTGCAACAACCACTTCATCACTTCATCGACAACGGTTGTATTGAGCGAGTAGTAGATAAACTGACCTTCTTTTCTTGTAGTTACCAGGTTGGCTTGTTTCAGCAGGTCGAGGTGGTGCGAGATACTGGGCGCCGTCATAGTGAACTGTGCAGCGATGGCACCAGCTGAGAGGTCGCCGTGTTGCAGCAGCTCCAGTATGGTACGCCGGCTTTCATCGTTGAGGGCTTTGAACACAA
>JBGTIL010000479.1:0-3919 GCA_041745695.1 Chitinophagaceae bacterium
CATCCGGCTTACCTCTACCGGTGGTACGCCCAACCTCAACTGGATTGAAATAGTAGCACCGGGTGCAACCACTAACACCCGCATGGCTGAAGGCACCACAGAAGACATCGCTTCGGCTGCAACGGCTGCCGCTGCAACAGAAGCAATCAGCACAGCCACGGGCATCCGGGTGTTTCCAAACCCGGTCACAGACCGCTTCACCCTGCAGCTGAGCAACGACTATGTAGGTGTGGTGAAAGCTGTGGTCAGCGACATGAAAGGCAGCATCGTAAAAACCTTTACACTGAACAAAGGGATGAAAGGCAGCTTCAATGCATACCTGTCACTGCAGGGATTGCCACAGGGCATCTATACGCTGACTACCATCCAAAGCACTCAGAAAACAAAAGCAATACAGATCATTAAAAAATAAACAGAAGCGAAAGCTGTAAACACATTCCCCCATGGAAATTAGCCGTCTCATTTTTGAGACGGCTTTTTATTGCAGTCAAATAACCAGCACTACCGCTGTTGGCTCGGCAATCGGACCTGGACTTGCCTGCTGAAACAAAAACCGAAATAAAATATATTCAAGAAAGTTGGTAAATAATGCAAATTTTAAACCTAAATAGTAGCGTAAGAAAACTCGCCTCCCGTGTATTAGAAACAAGTACGGCCGAGTTGACAAAGCTATTTACCCAATATCGCTACTAATGAAACCTATACTATTTTTTTTATTGATCGCCTGCGTGAGTATCTACGCATCTTGCAGCAAACGGTTTGACTGCAGTCAAAATATTCATTCTTTTGAAGCGTTTTACAAAGCCTATCCTGACAAAGACAGCCTACAAATCGGCGACACCATTTGGCTGGAGTTAAACGCACCTACACAATTGAAAGATGTAGCAACAGGTCAGTTGGTTGATTTCAGTGGAGCCGTGAATTTTGGACCATCAATCCGGTATCTTGAATTCACTGGAGGAAGTATACAAATGCCAAGCGGAATTCCTGCGGCGAACTCCTTTGAGAATATCTTGATCCGGGGAACAACTATTCAATCTGACAAGCCTGATCAGGTGAGAAGTTTTGACTGCATAGAAGAAAACAATATGTATAGGTTTAAAGTAGGGATTGTACCAAAGAAGAAAGGGATTTTTGCGATAGCTCCAGGTGACGCTGCAGGTGTTTACCGCAAGGTAAGCCCCTGCGATAAGGCTGGCTTTAAACTGACTTTTATCGATACAGACCAACATCTTTATTGGTACCAAAACGACCGGCCCGGGTATCAAATCAGCGATAGTGAAAAGAGTCATGGCTACTGCTTCAAAGTTTACTAACCGACAATCTTGGTGCCTGTATCCCAGATGATAACCTGTTAAGCTGACTGTCTTTCATACATGACCCATTCAATGAATCCCAACTATAGGCTAAAAATAAAAAAGCTGCCTCCAATTTTGAGGCAGCTTTTTCTTTGCTTTCCAGAGCAACGATTACTAAATATTATTCTTTAATCAATTTCATGCTGGCTCCATTCACGGAGACAAAGTATAGACCTGTTTTCAATTTACTTACATCAAGCGAAGTATACACAGTAGACCCGTTAGATGTTACTTCTACCGTTTGAACCAGTCTTCCGATTGCATCTGTCAGTAAAATTTTCACTTTACCGGCGGGAGCGTTGAACTGTAGATTCAACGTGTGTTGCATGGGGTTGGGGAAAGCCTGCAAGGTGACAGTGCTGCCCTCAGTTCTTACAACTACAATCTTGCTGTAAGTAAACTTGCCGTCGGTGTCGATCATCTTTAGGCGGTAGAAATTAGATCCTGTTGCGGGCTTGCCATCCGTGATAGTATAGTTACGCTCCTCTACAGAAGTTCCTGCACCCGCAACGCTGCCGATCTTGCTGAACTTCACTCCATCCAAACTGCGCTGAACTTCAAACATAGCAGTATGCTGCTCGTTGAAAGTTTTCCAGTTAAGAACCACCGTACCGTTCTGTTTGGTGGCAGTGAATGAGTAGAGATACAGGGGAAGTATAAAAGAAGAATTGGTGATGCGTGTCAAAGCGAGACTGGTACCTGTGGTGCCCCCAATGATAAGATTCATCCCCTGCGAACCAAAGGAGAACGCCTGGTCGTCGGCTGTGCCGAAGTCAATAGTATTTTTGCCGTCGGTACTAAAGGTAACATCAGGAACGCCTGCAGTAGTGTAACGTACAATCGCAAAGTCATCATCACCCATGCCTGGAACGGAGAAGCTTGTTCCTACGGCTACTATTCTTCCGTCGTTTTGTACACCAATGGCATAGGCTTTGTCTGCAGCTGTTCCTACCGGCGTCAATACTTTACCATCGGCATCGAAATTAACATCAAGGCTGCCATTCACATTGTATCGGGCAAGCGCAAAATCAAGAGTTGAGGCACCGGAGCCGTAGCCGGCTGCAATGATCTTGCCGTCGGGCTGTAACGTTACGGCATAAGCTTCTGCGTTAGCTCCGAAAGTAGTAGACAGTTTTCCGTCGGTATCGAACCCGGTATCCAGCGAGCCATTTGTATTATAACGGGCAAGCGCAAACGCAGAACCTCCGGATGTCTGGATATAACCGGCTACAACAATCTTTCCGTCGGGCTGAATAACCGTTGCGAACGCCAGGTCGTTGATGCCATTGAAACTGGTGGTCAGCATTCCGTCTGTATCGAAGGTAGCGTCGGGCGTACCGTCTGTATTATAGCGGGCAAGTGCAAAAGTGCTTACGGTACCGTCGAAACTGTTGCCTGCTGCTATGATCTTGCCATCGCCTTGAAGATTGACAGAGTAAATTGCCGCGGTGCTGCTGCCGAATGCAGTCGTAAGTTTTCCATCACCACTAAAACTTACATCCAGTGCACCATCAGAAGTGAGTCGTGCAATAGCAAAATTATTACCGCTAAAGCCGCCAAGTATGATCTTTCCATCGGCCTGTACAATCATAGTTGTTGCTCCGTCAACGCCACCAAAATCAATGGTTTGCACACCGGTTCCGGCTGTTCCGAAAGTGGCGTCGGGTGGCGCATCATCAGTGTTGTTATAACGAACAATTCCAAAATTCCCACCTACCGCAAAGGCTTGCAAGATCTTGCCATTAGAAAGTACTACAATCTTTTGTTGTGTAGCATCTACGGTTTCTCCAGGCAGGGAAGTAGAGACCCTTCCGTTGGTTCCAAAAGAAGGATCAATTTCTCCGTCAGTTTGAGCCCGCACCGAAATAAAGGACAGGGAAAGAAGCAGCGCAATAATTTGTTTCATACGTTTTTGTATACGGTTAAAATTACGGCTCTTGATAGGACGGGGAATAGGTACGGGGGCTTTGTGTGGGATAGTTGGGGTAGTGCTAATGACCAGGCAGAAGGCTACAAAGATCGTCGTTACCTTTCAGAATCGCAATAGGCAACAGCAGTGTTTGCAAAAATTAATTGCCAACCTGCAGTGCTGATTTGCTGCCAGACATTTGGTTTAAAGTGTTAGATGTTTCTGTATCTGAAGCGTTCAACACCTTTAAATACGCATTTTCTATCGTGCGGGTCATTGTAACTGCATTGAAGCGGTTGTTCACGGCTTCACGGGCTCGCTTCCCAAATTCAGTTCTTTTATTTTCGTCTGTACTCAGGCTAAGCAAGGCTTCTGTGAGATTCCTGGTCAGACCCTCGGTTTCAATCAGCTGCCCATTCCTACCAGCCGTAACTACCTCACGCGTACCATCCACATTTGTGGCAATCACTGCCTTACCCATTGCCATTGCTTCTAACAACCCAATAGGTAATCCTTCCCACAAAGAAGGCAAAACAAATATATCAGCAGCGGCTAAAATGTCGGGTACATCCTGCCTGAAAAGCGCTAAACTTATTTTTTCACCAAGCCCGGATTGAGCTACCATCTGAACTGCTTCCTTTTGCTGGTCGCC
>JBGTIL010000480.1:0-2505 GCA_041745695.1 Chitinophagaceae bacterium
TATAAAGTTCCAGTTGATTCCAAACCGCATGACCATGCCCGGGTAGGGATACCCTGGTGCAGCAAAATTGTGTTTCTTAAATCCAAAGCCGTTATCCAAACTAATCGTATTGAGATTCTCGGCTCTTACGTAGGCTTTGAAGCTGCGTATGCGGAAGTGAAAGAGGAGCGCAATGTCGGGGCGGTTTTGAACACGCACCGTATCCTGGTATCCGAACCTTGCCAGCAGAGGCGAATATTGTGCTTGTTTGTAGGGTGTATGATAACGCAGCTCGGTGCCGAAGGCGATGCGTAAATTTTTAAAACCGAAATCACCTTCGTATAAAAATCTGTTCCTGGTAAATAGCAGGGGAAGGTTTAAAGGGGCAACTCCCGCCTTTTGTTGCAGGTGTACTTCAGAATACAAATTCCAACGTTTTCCAATACGAAAATCTTTCCTTGCATGCAGGCGAAGAACATTGAACAAGGGCGTATGTTGCCTCAACTTGTAAAGATCAAAGAGATACAGGTAGTTACCAATCAAATAATAATCGGCGCCCAGCTGCAACTTCAGGAATGGATTGGTTGCCGTTGCAAAGAGGTGCGTGGTATTTTCCTTTCCTAATGGGCCGGGTGCATCCAGAGAAAAATTACTTCGGTTATCGTAGTTGAGGTCTGGCGAACGGTTGATGCTTTCAAATCCGAGCTGAACCGTTCCAAGTTTTTTGCTGATAAAACGTTGCAGGCTTACATACCCGTGGTAGTCGCCGGAATTATATCCATTCAGGTACAGTCTGCCAGTGGCCGACATATCCCATTTTTGGTTCCGGGTTCTGTTGCGGTATTCTCCATGTGCAATGATATTATAGAGCGACGAAGTGCCCCTTTTAAGCATACCTCTGAACAACTGGTATTCAACACCGGCTTTGATGAACTGCTGTAAATTTTTTGCATCCGGAAATTGATATATTGAAAAATCATTGCTGATCTCGGTCCAATTATCTTTAAGGATCAGTGTGTCTGTTTGTTTGCGAAGGCTTAAGCTGTAGGCGTTTTTATAGTACAGTGAGTCTCCTACGTAGTCGCGAAATTCGTGCTTCAACGTGGCAAACTGGAGGGTATGTTCAAAACGAAGCCGCGGAAAGAAAAGTGGGATCACCGTCGAGTCTGTTACGATGGAATCTTTTCTACCGAAATCGTATTGCTGGCGCAGCAACAGGCGAAAGTCCCTTGAGTTGTTGCCCGTTCTAAGTTGTGCTGAAGGATCACGGGTCCTTCGCTCGCTACCTCCAAGGTTTACAGGCACACCGAACCTGTCATCAAAAGCAGGGTCTTTGAGGTAGTCCTGGTCTCTTTTAATACCGCCATTCTCTGCTGCCTGGATACGATTGCCCAATAAAACAAGGAAATTATTATATCGCTTCCTGGGTGCGTTATACCAAGAGGTGAAGCTGTAATTATTATGGTTAGTTCGTTGATTTTTAAAAAAGCCGGGGCTATTGATCAACCGATAATTAAATGAAATATTAAGATAGGGCTTTGGATTTTGAGTATGCATCACCTCTATGATCTGCTGTGTTTGCGTACCGAGTAAATAACTTAACTCGGTGTAAGGACGGGTGGTATTATAAAACCGCGCGCTGTCTATATTCCAGCGGTATACATCAAAGGCATTAAAGCCAGCGTTAAAACCGATCCGGTCTGTAGGAGCAAACAGGATTGATGTGGCAGCAGTGCCAGGGTTACCCAGGTAGTGGTGTGTATAAGGGACGGGAAATCTTTTATAAAAATCATTGATGGAAGTATCGAGCGAGGCCGAGCGGGAATTAGCGAGATAGCGGTAGCGCAGGGTGATGCTGTCTGCAAAACGGTCGCGGCGCTGGAAACTGTCTGTGCCCCCTCCGCCCGACGGCATGCCTCCACTACCCAGTCTTCTGAATATACCGGGCTGTGCATGCAGTGGCTGCAAAAATAGCAGCAGCCCGGTGAGCAAAGTGGCGATATAGAATAGAGATGTTTTCAGAAGATCTTTATATTGTCGTGATCATTGCCCGAAAGAGTGCAGAAAATTTTGGCTCTGCCGCATTTGCGGCTTCAAGCACTTCGGCATGAGTGATATTATTATCCTCTTCGCGAACACCGATGTCTGTGATAATGCTCATTGCAAAAACCTGCATACCAGAATGCACAGCTGCAATAACTTCCTGTACAGTGCTCATCCCAACGGCGTCTCCGCCCAGCAGGCGTATCATCCCATACTCTGAACGGGTTTCGAAAGTAGGCCCTGTAACTCCGTAATAAACCCCTTCTTTGAGTTCTATGTTATGATCGCGGCCCAGCGTTTTCATCTTTGAGATTAACGTCTTGCTGTAGGGTTCACTCATGTCTGGAAAGCGGTTGCCCAGGCGCTCGTCGTTCACCCCGATCAGAGGATTAATAACAGAGAAAGAGATATGGTCCCTGATGATCATCAGGTCGCCGACTTTAAAGGAAGGATGAACGCCGCCTGCTGCGTTAGACAGAAGCA
>JBGTIL010000481.1:0-6985 GCA_041745695.1 Chitinophagaceae bacterium
TGTATGAATTTGATTTTGAAAATACATTAACTGGTTCGTACCACCCGGCCATTACTTTACCAATAAATGAACAAATATGAAAATAGACCCTTATTTCAACGATTTTTTACAGAACATCAGGCTGACTGATAATCAAAAAGATGATTTAAAGCGTGGGCATCGTACTCTGCGAGATCGCTTAGACGCTGACGAAGATCTTTCTAAGATCATCGTTAGTACGTTTCTACAAGGCAGCTACCGACGTTCCACTGCAATCAGACCAGTTGCAGACAAACGGGCCGACGTAGATGTAATTGTTGTAACTGATTTGAACAAAGACAATGTGACGCCACAGGAGATCATTAATCTATTTTTGCCGTTTGTTGAAAAACACTATAAGGGAAAGTATCGGATACAAGGTCGATCAATTGGTATAGAGCTTTCATATGTCGATCTTGATATTGTAATTACGTCGGCACCTTCTGAAGTTGATGAAGACGCGTTGCAATCGCGAAGTGTTTTAACGGATCTTAGTCTAGAAGATTTTTCCAATAGATACGATTGGCGACTTACTAAGTCTTGGTCTGATAATGACCTTATCAATGGCTATGCGCTTAATGAAAATGTTCGGAAGGCTGCTGAGTGGCAATTACAGCCATTATGGATTCCTGACCGGGATGCGCAGTGCTGGGTGGAAACCCATCCCCTAGAACAAATCCGTTGGACGCGTGAGAAGAATTGCAATACCAATGGCCACTATATTAATGTAGTGAAGGCTTTGAAATGGTTTCGCCTTCAAAAAATTACAGATATCAAGCATCCTAAAGGTTATCCAGTCGAGCACATGATTGGTGATTGTTGTCCTGATAATATTCAGTCGGTTGCCGAAGGAGTTTGCACAACTTTGGAAAATATAGTTTCTAACTATAGCCCGTTTCGCAGCCTGCAGGTAACACCAACGTTACCTGATCGAGGCGTGGCTTCTCACAACGTGTGGAAGAGAATTTTTTCTGAAGATTTCTGTGCATTTTATGATCATGTAGTGACTTACGCGAAGATCGCACGAGAAGCTATTGATGCAAGCTCGTTAAAGGAACAAGCTAAGAAATGGCAAGAATTGTTCGGCAATAAGTTTCCTGACGCACCCGATGATGAAAGCAAAAAAAGTCTTTCATCAAATCCTGGCGGTTTCAGTGAGCGAAGTGAGCCGACAATTATTGGTGGAGGCCGATTTGCTTAGTAATGAACATTCCTGAAGGCTTACGATCCGCTAGAAGACAGTTGCTTGCAATATCAGAGTTTAAATTACTTGAAGACTTTGTATGGCATACCGAGCTTAATAGCTGGGCCCTCCGATTTAGTATCGTTTCCAACATTCCTAATAACGAGTTTCTGCCAAGGGAAACAAACTGGTATATTGTAATAAGCTCATTTTATCCATGGGGTGAAATTAAAATATATCCTGATAAGGTCAATGGCATACAACATACCTTTCAACACCAAGACTACAACTGTGTGAGTGACAAACACCCCTGGCGTGACGGCGATATATGTGTCAATACAAGTTTGATCAAGTGGGCACGGGCTGAACTGGTAGATGAACCCTTTGATTCATCACTACGATTACCATGGTATATTACAAGGACAATAGAATGGATTAAAGCTGCCGCGGCAGGAGAGCTATCCAGTCACGGTGACCCTTTTGAATTGCCACAACTTCCTAATCGAAATGATCTGCTTCTAGCATTCAATGAGGATGAGCGCTCATTTAATACGTGGTCAAGGAACCAATCCACATGTGGCACTTGTAAAATAAGATCACTTTCAAATGTATCATCTGTTCTAATTGCTGAACAGTACGACGTCGATACAGGAATTGAGATTAGGAATGAGTGGGGCAGCCACCTAACTCATTCGATGGATAAAGAATACTTTGGAATCTGGATAGTGTTAACGGAGATTCCCGTCTTATCACCATGGGCATTGCCTTACACCTGGGGTGAATTTTTTGAAGCGGGCGTTAAACAAGGAAAAGATATTAAACAGGACCTGCAAAATATATATATAAAACATAAGAGGACGTCATTTCGTTTCATTATGATTGGCTTTCCGATTTCAGAGACGATTGGAGGTTCTGCCATACGCATTCACTGGCTATGCATACAGGTATCGTCTCTTAAAAGGTTGAATGGATATATGAACCTGAGAAACGAAATAAGGCAAAGCACCGAATTTTTATTTGCAAGAAAAGCAAAAGTTCAATGGGTAGAAACGGCAAATTGGAATAAGCAACAAATAACAGGACGAGGAACTTTACCTGCAGCGATTCAAAAAAGCAAAATTCTCTTAGTAGGCGCTGGGGCTGTAGGCTCACTTTTTTTAGAGATGCTAGTTCGGATGGGATGCGAAAAAATTATGGTAGTTGATAACGATCTTATCAGTGTTGGAAACCTGTCAAGGCATACACTAACTATGGAATCTGTACTCAAACCAAAAGCACAGAGCCTTGCTGAGCGTTTAAATCAGATATTTCCTTTTGTTGATGCTAAATTCAAAAATCAATCGTTACAAGATATAACAAACAAGGATGCAGAATTTATTAATCAGTTCGATATTGTTGTTGACGCCACGGCGAGTGATCATGTTGTCAGTTTGTTGAGTAAATTTCTAAGTGCAACAACGCAAACATTTGTCTCGCTTTCTACAGGCATAATGGCAAACCGTCTCTTTGGGTTTGTTAGTAATGTGCAAGGTGAGGACCTCGAACGCATGTTTAGAGAAAAGCTCTCTCCCATCTTGCAGCAAGAAAGAGCCGAGCACAATGGAACCACATTAATAAGAGACGGTATTGGCTGCTGGCACCCAATATTCCCTGCAAGAATAGATGATATAAACCTGCTGGTGGACGTTTTCATCAAGACGTTTGAAAAGATCTTTTTCGAAGAGAATAGAGCTCGACTTGTTATTATTGAAAAGCAGACCAATGATCAAGGTAATTTCTCCGGCATACAAACTTCATATTTCTAATGTCATGATTTTATGTTCGACCGATCATCAATTTGGCCTCCAACTGGACCAACGAGTTTTAGATGATATAATTCAACATCTGGTTGATGCAGAAATGAAGGAAACTGGCGGCATTCTAATTGGCAATTACAACGAGAATCTAAGTGTTGCTCTTGTAAAAATTGCTTCTGGGCCGCCTGTCGATTCTATCCACAGCTATACTTGGTTTAAGCGAGGAACTAAAGGTCTCCAACGCCTTCTTTTCAAGGTATGGGATAAGAAAGAATATTATTTAGGTGAGTGGCATTTTCATCCTAATTCTTCAGCGACTCCTAGTTCTGTAGATAAAGCGCAAATGAAAGAAATAGCTTTCAATATAAGCTACCATTGTCCTGAACCTATCCTTTTAATTATAGGCGGAACTCCAATTAAATATGAAATAAGATGCTTTGTTTTAACATCGAAAAAAAGCCTTCTTGAGTTATTTCAAACAGTGAACATCAATTGATGTCCTACTATCGAACAAGCGACTAACGTTTAATCATAATTGTTTGATTATTGGGGTGGGGTGGACAGGATCTATCATTGACACATCAACGTCAAGTTCTTATAGATTGCAGATCATTTTTTTCTAAGAGCACGTGCAAACTACGTGCAAATAAAAAAGCAGCTATAACTAAATGCTATAACTGCTTGATTACCAGGCTCCCCCTTCAGGACTTGAACCTGAGACCCTCTGATTAACAGTCAGATGCTCTAACCAACTGAGCTAAGGAGGAATTTGGGAGGGCAAAAATAGGGTATTTTCATTTTGAACCAAATTAGTCTTTAAGCTCTCCTGCTCAATCGATCGAAAGCGAAAAAGGACGGTCCTTGTTCAGACCCACAAAAACCCCTTCGGGTCTTACTTCCACGGGCCACCGCTTCAACACATAACCTTCACCAGAGACATTGCGCCCATTCTTCATCGAAAATTTATACCGATGAACCGGACAAACCACATTGCCCAGTACATCAATGAAGCCCGCCGAAAACACGCCACCGGCATGCGGACAACCAGGCGCAAAAGCAAATAGCTCTCCTTTAAAAAGACCCAGGCACAACCGCTTGCCTTCCACAGTAATTTCAGCCAACTGGTTGTCGCCAAAAGAAATATCGGTCAGCAAGTGCGCGATCTTTATCCAGTTAAGGGAAGCATCCATAAGGTGACTCAATACTGAATATCGGCTCGGTAGGGATAACGAATATGGTACAACTCCCGCACCTTCTCCAGTATCGTGTCTCTGAGCTGCTCGATGTTGCTCCGTTCCAGCGCTGAAATGAAGATCGCGTTGCCACCCGTTTGTTCTGTCCACCGGGCCTTCAGGTCACGCAGCAGGTCTTCCTTCGTACTGCTCTCCAGCCATTCGTCGAAGGTGTGCTTTTCATACAGGTCCATCTTGTTGAAAATAGTGATGATCGGCTTTTCAAAAGACTTCAGCTCCTGGAGGGTTTTATTGACCACGCCCAGCTGGTCTTCAAAGGCAGGGTGCGATATATCTACTACATGGAGCAGGATGTCTGCCTCACGCACCTCGTCCAGCGTGCTCTTGAAACTTTCAATAAGATGGTGTGGCAATTTGCGGATGAACCCAACCGTATCGCTCAATAAAAAGGGCGTCTGCTCGTAAACGATCTTGCGCGTGGTGGTGTCGAGGGTTGCAAAGAGCTTGTTCTCCGCCAGCACTTCGCTTTTACTTAGCAGGTTCATTATAGTCGACTTGCCAACATTGGTATAGCCTACCAACGAAACACGAATGAACTCGCCCCGCTCCTGTCGCTGCGTTTGTGCCTGCCTGTCGATCTCGCCAAGGCGTTTGCGCAGCAGCGTGATCTTGTCGCGCACAATCCGCCTGTCTGTTTCGATCTCTGTTTCACCGGGACCCCTCGTACCAATACCACCACCAAGTCGCTCAAGGTGTTTCCACATACCACGCAGCCGTGGCAAAATGTACTGGTACTGTGCCAGCTCCACCTGTGCTTTTGCCTGGGCCGTCTTTGCCCTGCGCGCAAAAATATCAAGTATAAGGTCAGAGCGGTCGATCGTTTTTACGTTCGTTGCCTTTTCGATATTAGTGATCTGTGAGCCGGTGAGCTCGTCATCGAAAATGAGCAGCTGTATTTCTTTTTCTTCCGCGTAAGCCGCAATTTCCTGCAGCTTGCCCTTTCCAACGAAAGTTTTCGAATCGGGGTGCGACAGCCGCTGCATGAACTGTTTGACTGTTACTGCGCCTGCTGTTTCTGCCAGGAACTGAAGCTCGTCGAGGTACTCACGCACTTCATGTTCTTTCTGTTCTTTTTGCATGACGCCTACCAACACCGCTCGTTCTTCGTGCCCGATCGTATTTTTCTTGTCAATCATATTAGTCTAAAATTAAAAAAAGCGATCGGCTTTCACCAGATCGCTTCATGCAATAAGTATGCAACAAAACTATAACCCACTAATGGTTAAACCAACAGTGGCAGGGTTCACCTTCGGACCCTGTGCTTCTTTAAATAAGGAAGTGATCTGGTAGGAACCAAATAAGCTGTAGTGTCCGAGCCCAAACCTGCCTGTTACCGACAAGCGGTTCTTATTGAGGAACTGCTTGCTGTATTCTTTCATTTTAAATTCATTCACTGTTTTGTTCGACCTGTCGCGCAGGGTTTTGCCTTTTACATGCGCACTGAGCAGCGTACCCACTTTTACGCCTACTGCAACCTTGAAACTGCGACGGTCATTATCGGGGTTAGAACTATAACGCAATTCTACAGGCGCTTCCAAATAAGCCACAGCCAGTTTATTCTTTTTAAAATAATTGGTGTCTTTGGCGTTGGTGAAACGGATCGCTGTTGTTTTGTCGGCTAAACCTACGTCTGTTTTTTCGAAAAACATATGGTCGGTGCCAAAACCAGCACCGATAGCCGCGCTAAACTTCGGACTTGTTTTAAACGGAAAATCAAACAGAAAGTAAACATTGAAAGTGCGGGGTAAACCAGTGGTTTGTATGCTGTCTGGTTTATTGTTCCAGCTCAGGTAACCAAGCTGAAGCATAAAATGATCGTTGGAACGGGGTAATGTTTTGGTGTTGATTATGTTTTTTTTGATCACAGAATCGGATTGCGCATAGATACCGGCAGACAAAAAGCTCACACACAACAAAAAAAAGATCTTTCTCATAACTGGGGTTAAGGCGCAAATGTATTGGCATTAACGATAACAAAAGTTAATAACGCCTTAAAAGCCGCAAGTACGCAAAGTCATTTTTTTTAATATGGGCACAGTAACAAATGAGCCGATGCCGTTATTATTTATTTAACACAGAGGACGGTAAATACGATTGCATTTGTGAAGTGAGGCTATTATCTTCGTCTCGGTTTTTCATAGGATATTGGATTTAAAACGGGGCTGAATTTCTATTCTGGCCCTTTTTTTTGCCCCTAACGGTCTGCGCATTAAGCCACTGCACTGCCACCCCTGGGCACTTCGTCACCAGAACAAAATCTACAGGACAACGGGGATTGAAGCAGGCTTTACATGCACCTGCCTTCATCTGCGCGCTGTCTGACAGGTTATAGAAATAGAAGATTTTAAGTCTATCGAACGGCGTTGTTTTCCCGGATGGCAGAATCGAGCGGAAGAGATGGTGCTTCTGCGTTTCTTTCTTCTATATCCCTGAGTTCTATCTCCAGGAAGTAGTTGAGGGCGGTTCTAATGGCAGCGATAGCCGCCAGCTTTCCAATCTCATCCCAGGTGGGAGCAACGGCGGTCTGAAGAATGTCTGCTGCCAATAGCAGCTCCAGCGCAATTGCCAGGGAGCTGCCGAATTGTACACGGAGCACTGTATTTGTTTTGTGCTGGTTTTTTGCAAACAGCCTCGGCAGGTAGCCCACCAGAAATTGCAACAAGCCGATCGCTATCACCAGGGCTCCCAGTATTTCAACTCCCAAACTCAGATGCAGGGCTATGGTCTTCGCGATT
>JBGTIL010000482.1:0-12208 GCA_041745695.1 Chitinophagaceae bacterium
AAACCGATAACTCCATTCGAGTTAAAGTCATTGGTATTTAAAAAGGTTACTTAATTTGTAGAAAAGACGGTAACAAATTAGTGAATGGAAACGGTTACTAACAATAGCTAAAGAGCTATTTGTCTTAGCCCCGTAAATGGCTGGACTAAAATTGAAAATCAATTTAGTCACTTAAATTTAGGATTGTGTCAAAGAAAAGAAGAAGACCTCTGCAGAACAGAAGCTTTCAATCATTTAGGAAGCCGACCAGCAAGGGATCACGAAAACACTTCGCAAGCACAATCTTTCTCACAGTTTTTACATTAGAAGAAAAAACCAATTCGATAGTGGTGGTGTGATCAATAAAACCACGGTACCATAAAATGGATATTGAGGTGAGAGGGCTTCAGGAAGAGATGCAAGGCTCAGACAGATCATTGGCAACCAAACGCTGGAACTGAAGTTTTAAACTGAACATTTAAAAAAATGAGACGCCTGCAAGCGGAGGTTGACGGGCTTGTAGAAATCTATCAAAACAAAGGTGTTGCAACCATAAAACTGCTTGCATGGTCGCGGGCGCGATCCTGTAGTTTTTACTGTAAAAGGTTGGAAGGTATACAGGGAATCCGTCTCTGCACCCACAGTGTAAACTGGCACGCCGAGCCCATTTTTGAAAATAGGGTTGTTGAAAACGACATTGACAGAACGCTCCACCAGGAGTACTGCTGCTATAGTTATCGCAACATAGCTTGTGAACTCCGTGACCTTGGGTGGATCATCAACCACAAGAAGGTTTACAGGCTGGTGAAGGAGCATCGGTTGCTTTATGGAGCAAAGATCAGGACTCCCGAGTTTCCGGGCCACCCAGTCAGGAAGTTAAGGTAAGTCTTTCATGTTTCTGGTTTCCATTAGTGCTGGTTGATGATGTCTTTTTTGTATCGGCTGTTTGGTGTTTCCCCGGTCGTCTGGTGTATTTTGTCATTAGACTGCCAACATTGCGACCACATTCGAATCAAGGATGTCATTCAGTACTTTTTCCAGAATCACTCCGATGACAACATCCATTGGATTTATGGTGCCGAATGTGTGGTAACAGTATGAGTTTTGGCGACATATAATTTCCTATATGCTGCCAAATGCAAGGGCAAATAAAGCGTTCTGGCAAAATAGAACAGAGTGATATTTGCAAGGGGTTCCCGCACGGCTTGCACTGCGCCGGGGGGAGCCGAGATTCAGTAATTTAAATTACAAAAGATTTGCAATTGAAGAAACGAAGCCGAGCACACAAGTTAGAAACCAGCATGCTGAACTTTTTAAAAGCAAAATGTTTAAGCTGACATTGAAGAAACGTGGTATCAGGAGTTTTGCTGTTACCGGTATTGGAACATGACCTGTGAGCTACGAACAGATTGTCTTGAGCAAACTTATTGCTGCAAATTATAGTGGACTGTTGCGGTGACTATTCTATAATTTTTCCATTGCAGCGCTTTAATGACCCGATGTACTATATAGCCCGTAATCACAAAGAAGACGCGAAGACGGAAAGAAGCGCAAAGGAGTTGAACCACGGAGGCACATGGGCACGGAAGTTCATAGTATTTTTTGCCACAAAGAATACTTGTAGCACATGATGGCAAAAAAAGTTTCATTTGATTACTGACAGCATATCATGCCGGATAGAAAAATATTCAACCAATAATAAAATCAGTTTATGAATAGAAGAAATTTCTTGACACAAACATCCATGGCTACCGCCGGATTTTTATTGTCATCTTCCATCAAGGCTCAGCTCGCGGCAGGCAAAAGAAATCCTGTGATCTTATTGGTATCGGGCTGGCAGGATGTAAATATTGGAGATGTTGGTCATACGCCTGGTCTGCTGCATATTTTTGAAACCTTTCTTCCAAAAGCCAAAGTGATACTTTGGAAAAAAAGTGACGGAGCTGCGGTAAAAAAATTGCTTAATAAAAGTTTCCCCAAGGTAAAAATCATTTACGGCGGTGTAAATCCGGAGAAGGATGCCGAGAGCGCTGAAGTGGCACAGGCAATGAAGGAAGCGGATCTAATGGTGCATGGTTCAGGACCTTTGCTGGTAGGAGCGGATAACCTAGCCTGCTGGATGAAACATACTTCTAAACCGTTTGGCGTATTTGGTGCAACGCTGGAAAGGCCATCGCCGTATCATCAAAGTATTTTAAAAAAAGCAGCATTCATTTTTACAAGAGAAACGCTTTCTATCGAGCATTTGAAAACGGCAGGCATCGAAGGAAGTCATGTACGGTTTACGCCTGACGCTACTTTTTTTATTAATATTCATAACCGAAAAAAAGCTGCCGCTTTTTTAAAAGAGCACAAGCTTGAACCTAAAAAGTTTATTTGCGCTATTCCCCGCTTGCGCTATACGCCCTATCATAAATTCAACCCAAATAATAATGGATGGAGCGCCAAAAAAATAAAGGAGGTAGAAGAGACGAACGAAAAGTATAAAGAAGCCGATCATGCAAAGCTTAGGGAAGCTATAATAGCCTGGGTTCGGGAAACTGGAAATAAAGTATTAGTGTGTCCGGAGATGACGTACCAGATAGATATTATGGATGAATTGCTTATCAATCCTTTGCCGGAAGAGATTAAGCCTTTCGTTATTAAGCATGGGTACTGGCTACCGGACGAAGCGGCTTCCATTTATGAAAAAGCACATACTGTGTTGAGCTTCGAATGTCATTCACCCATTATTGCCGCTGCCAACGGCACGCCATTTTTTTATCTGCGTCAGCCGGAAGATACCATCAAGGGACAGATGTACTATGACCTGGGTTTTAATGAGTGGACATTTGAATTAAACCACACGGATGGAAGACAAATAACAGAAAGGTTACGGGAGGCATGGATGGATTATGACAAAGCGAGAGCGGTGCTCAAAATAAATATGGAAAAGGTGGCAGTCAATTATAAGCAAAGAACTTCTGAGGTAGGTTTCGTATTGAATAACAGGCATTAAAAAATGTTTGATCGTATAACAGCAAAAACATTCCCTTTTCAACAGTCCATTCCTACTTAATCAGTGGAATTTAGGAGTGATACCACGATTAAGATTAAGTTTTTGGGAATTCATACTAATTCAGTAAGCTCAAGATGTGAGATCCTGAATTCAGAAAGTAAGTGAATCAAATCCAAAGTAGGCCTGCTCAATAGAGCCGAGCAGAAAACAAAATGTCGCGTGCCGGTTGCTTTATGGGCACGAACCGTGACAGCTTTTACCTCATCAGGGAATTATATAATGTTGGCGGGAACAACCTCTTCGTGAGATCAGCCGCCGTAAACCAATACCTAAAAACTGGTGGAGCCTGATGTGTTTCAAATGAAGGGTTGCATTCGCTGCTGTTTCTTGTTGGAATGGACAATGCAATAAAAAGCGAGGTCACCGCGATTGCGATTTTAAGGCTGCGATTATCTTAAAGTAAGTGTGCCTGCCGCATGGGCCTTCGACGTAATTATCGCAAACAATTCAACCCCGCGGCTGTTGACCGCGGCAATTGTTGGATGGAGCCCCCGGTGACAGACGCTGCCACAAACAACGAATTGGTTACAACCTTTATCCTCTAAAACTGCAACGTTCGAACTCATTAAGGTGGTACATTTATGTCACATTAAGGATGATTGGTCGCCTAATTTAAGATAAGCAGCCATGTGCTTTTAAAAATATCATCGTCTTTTCGTTTCATGTCTCATCATTTTTTCTCCTAAAAAGTCGTTGCAATGACTGAAGAAAAACAGCATAACCCGGAGCAAGAGGAAACACCGCCCAACGAATCGAGGCGAAACTTTTTAAAACATTCATCACTGCTGACCGCACTTGCCGTCACGCCTCCCTATCTGATAAAAGCCGCTGCATCGGAGTGGGATGAAAAAGCTGCAGGGTATTTTGAAAAAGTTCCGTTGGCCCTTGACGTGAACGACAAAAAACTCAACCTATCGATAGAGCCGCGGACCACCCTGCTTGATTTACTACGCGAACAGCTGGCCCTCACGGGTACCAAGAAGGGGTGCGACCACGGACAGTGCGGTGCCTGTACCGTGCACGTAGACGGCAAGCGCGTTCTTTCTTGCTTATCGCTTGCGGTAATGCAGAACGGTAAAAAGGTTACAACAATAGAAGGACTGGCTTCCGGCGATAACCTTCACCCGATGCAGGAAGCGTTTATTAAGCACGACGGATTTCAATGCGGATATTGCACACCCGGGCAGATCATGTCGGCAGTAGCCTGCATTCGAGAAGGGCATGCGGGCTCCGACGATGAAATCCGGGAATACATGAGTGGTAACATTTGCCGATGTGGCGCCTATCCCAACATAGTAAAAGCAATTGCAGACGTAAAGAAAGGAGGACAGAAGGCATGATTAATTTCAACTACACACGGGTGTCAACACCAAAAGCGGCAGTTGATGCATTGGCAAAAGATGCAACCGCACAATTGATCGGGGGTGGCACCAACCTGCTTGACCTTATGAAAAAAGGCGTAATTACCCCGGAAAGGTTGGTAGACATAACCAACCTTCCGCTAAAAGAAATCAGGAAGGAGGGGGGCAAGTTGCGCATCGGTGCATTGGCCCTGAACAGCGAGGTAGCAGAACATCAACTGGTAATTAGAGAGCATCCGCTACTCGCCCTTGCGCTCAATGCCGGGGCCTCACAGCAGATCCGGAACATGGCTACCGTAGGGGGCAATATGATGCAGCGTACACGCTGTTCTTATTTTTATAACACCGACATGCCTTGCAACAAACGCCAGCCCGGTGCGGGTTGCGGCGCGTTGCAAGGTTATAATCGAATGCATGCCATTTTCGGTGCCTCAGAGAATTGTATCGCCGTACATCCAAGCGACATGTGCATTGCACTGGTAGCCCTCGACGCTACTGTGCTCGTATCTGGATCCAAAGGCAGTCGTCGCATTCCTTTCCAGGACTTCCATCGCCTGCCCGGCAACACGCCGCAGAAAGACAACACACTTGAAAGAGGCGAGCTCATTGTAGCACTGGAAATCCCCGGCAACAATTTTCAAAAGCAGATACACTATCTAAAAGTCCGTGACCGCACGTCGTACGCATTTGCACTGGTATCTGTAGCGGCAGCATTAGACGTGCAGGATAATAACATCAAAGACATTCGACTGGCAATGGGCGGCGTGGCCCACAAGCCATGGCGACTCACTGAGGCGGAAGCCTTTTTAAAGGGCAAAGCAGTTTCCGATGCCAATTTTAATGAAGCTGCAGCAATTGCCATGCGGGGCGCCCGGGCATACGGACACAATAATTTTAAATTGCGCATGGCGCCGGGCACCATCGTTGAAGCATTACAAATTGCCTCTGCTAAAGCATAAAACTAATTTATGGGTAAGCACTTTTTTGACACTACAGTAACGGACCCGATCGACCGGGTAGACGGCCGGGCGAAAGTAACAGGTACTGCCACTTACGCAGCCGAACATAAAGGATTAACTCCCGCCTACGGAATGTTAGTGGGCAGCACCATAGCGAAAGGCCAGATTAAAAGCATAGACACCAGGAGCGCTGAACGGGCCCCGGGCGTGTTGGCAGTGCTTACGCACCAGAACGCACCCAAAATACCTGGCTATCAAACCGGAAAAGACCCCTCCAAGCCACCTACCGCCGGGCAGCCCTTACGCATCTTTTATGATGATGAGATTCTTTATTACGATCAGCCCATCGCCCTCGTAATTGCTGATACCTACGAGCGGGTGCTTCACGCTGCGAAACTGGTAAAGGCGCAATATGAAAAAGCAACCCATCATACAGATCTCGCTCAAAATCTGGTTAAAGCGAAATTACCCACGGGTCCCCGGTTTGCCGATTACAAAAGGGGAGGAGAGGACACCTACAAGACTGCTGCCATCAACATAGAAGCCGAGTATTTTCATCCCATGGAAGTGCACAGCCCGATGGAGCCGGGTAGCATCATAGCACATTGGGAGGGAACCGATAAGGTAACGGTGTATACGAAAACACAAGGCGTTCAATCTACACAGCGGTCTATACGGGACGCCTTCAAAATTCCACTGGAAAACATCACTGTTCATGCCGAACATATCGGCGGCGCATTTGGCATGGCATTACGCACCTGGCCTTATGAAATTGCCGCCATCCTGGGCGCACAGAAAGTGGGCAGGGCGGTGAAATTGGTGCTGCACCGCGAGCAGATGTTTACCAACGTTGGCTACCGCCCCGCCACCCTTCAAAAGATCGGACTGGGCTCAACAGCTGAGGGAAAGCTGACGGGCATAACCCATGAAGCAACCGGCAATACCTCCACCTATGAAGAGTTTACGGAAGGGTCCGTACAGATTTCCCGTTTTTTATACGCCTGTCCTAGTGTAAATACGCGCTACCGTATCGTACCACTGGATGTCTGCACGCCCATCTGGATGCGCGGCCCAGGCGAAGCCACCGGTTCGTTTGCACTCGAATCAGCGATGGATGAAATGGCATTCAAACTCAACCTCGACCCAATCGAATTTCGGTTGCGCAATCATGCTGATAGCGACCCAGACCGCAACTTGCCCTGGTCGAGTAAATATTTAAAAAAGTGCTACCAGATGGGTGCCGAACGCATCGGTTGGAAAGACCGGCAGCTTCAACCACGGGCACTCAAGGACGGTGACTGGCTGATCGGGTACGGCATGGGCACCGGCGCATTCGGAGCCTACCGCAACACGGCTTCTGTGAAAGCAAAGTTGCAGCCCGATGGAAAGCTGTTGTTACAGTCTTCAGTAAACGACATGGGACCGGGCACGGCTACCATGATGACTGCTGTTGCAGCTGATGCTATGGGCTTGCCAGCCAACAAGATAGCGGTGCAAATGGGCAGCACAGGCCTGCCTCCCGGTCCTACGCAGGGCGGCTCTACGGTTACATCTACGGTTGGTTCTGCTGTATTTGAAGTTTGTGCGGCACTAAAAGAACAGATTGCATCCCTGGCGAGTAAAGAAGGTTCACCGTTCCATACAGGCGACGTGCACGAAGTGAAAGTAGCTGACCTTGTTTTCTCCGGTGACGGTATCGCATTGAAGAACAACCCTTCCGTGAAAACAACTTATGGCGAACTGTTGCAAAAAAACAACCTGCCTTCCCTGGAGCTTACCAAAGAATCCAAAGGGCAGCAGCAACCCTATTCGAGTTACTCTTTCTCGGTCCATTTTGTAAAACTGCGGGTGCACCCGGGGTTGGGCCGGATCAAGATAGACCATGTGGTTTCCTGCGCTGATTGTGGTACCATCATAAGTCCGAAAACAGCCGAAAGTCAAATGATTGGCGGCGCTGTTGGCGGCATTGGCATGGGGCTAATGGAAGACCTCGTGATCGACCACCGCTTTGGACGCCCGATCAATAACAACTTTGCTGATTATCATGTACCCGTAAATGCCGACATTCCACCGGTAGACGTTTTGTTTGTTAATAAAAAAGATCCCTTCACCAATCCCATGGGTTCAAAAGGGTTGGGAGAAATTTCTCTGGTAGGAATGGCGCCGGCACTTGCCAACGCCGTATTTAACGCCACCGGTAAACGAATCCGGTCTTTGCCTATTACACCCGATAAACTGCTGGAGGGATAGCGCATGACTATTTTTATTCAAGTCTGAACAAATGCTGTATGAAACTGCAAGTCTGCTTCACCCTGCCATTCACAAACGCTGAGCTATTTTAGAAATTCGAACTGGCACTGAGTTGCGATACAGCTTTACCAGCCTGTATTTCGTTGTAGCCTGGTATTCAGTATTACGTTGGCAGGCGGTAGGAGATAGTAATATCCTGAAGGCCTTGTTCAAGGTTCGATTACAAAACCATCATTCGAACCATTTGATGAAGAAAGTAGTTTAGATGATCCTCGCACCAACGCAGGCAGTCGTTTAACGAAATAACACCGCAGCGCACTTACCACTACTCAAGGCGAGTACCTCGAACACAGCCTTCGCAGATGATCAGCCGGCCGCTGGCGGGCGGACAGTCATCGTACAATTTCCGAACATGGGTTTTCCCATCATTCGTACTTCCGGGGGAGAACCATGCGAAACAGGTATACCTTTTCACAGCAACTTAAAATAGTGATGGCTTATTTTGTCTTCTTTGCAGCAGCCAGGTAGTCCAGCAAGCTCGCCAGCTCCTGCACACTCATCGTTTGGTGCATGCCCGCCGGCATTAGCGATTCTTTCAGGCGGTTCATTGTTTTTACATCACTCATTTTAATTTCTTCCTTGCTTCCGCCCGGGTAGTTTAATTGGAGGTCCGTTTCCGTTTTACTGGCAACAATGCCAGATTTTACTGAACCGTCTTTCATTTTGATCTCCCAGCCTTCATATCCAAAAGCAATTCCCGAAGACGGATGCAGGATAGACTCGAGCAAACTTTCTTTTGGCAATTTGGAACCAATTTCGCCGAGATTAGGTCCAAAGGCGAAGCCTTGTCCTTTCATTTGATGGCAGGTAGCACAATTTTGCATAAACACTTTTTTTGCTTCCACTGCGTCTGTTTTTAAACCAGCCAGGTCTCGCATTGCCGGCATTGCCGTTTGTTCTGCCTGGGGCGCATTGGGCAGGTAGGATTGTGCTTCTTTTCTTACTGATCCACGCCAGGCGCCACTCACGCCGGCCACTACCGCCGGTATCATTTCTTTTGACACCCTGCCATCTTTTAAAAGCTTCAATACGAGCTCTTCGCCTCCCCAGCTCCAGCCAATCATACGCGCAGCCTGGGAACGGGTAACCGTGTCATACCTTTTGGAAAAAGCTACCGTTTGCAAAATGGCTAATGATTCTTTACTGCCTACACGACCCATCGCCTTCAGCAAGGCATTCCGTTGAGTGGTATCGTTACCATTGATCACCTTCCAGGCCAGCGGCGTGCCTGCATGTTTCAACAGCAGCCGGGCTGCATCTCTCCCTATTGATTCTCCGTTTTTCCTGACACTGAGATCAAGTAGATTTTGATTTTCTGTTTTTACTTCATAGCGTTCAACGAGCTGCAGGTATTCCGGTGTTCCTGTAAGCGACACAATCACTTCTTTTAGTGCTTTCTGCGCCACAGGTGAAGCTTTTACAATGCCGGCAGTCAGGTGTCGCAACACGATTTTGTTTTGTTCAAGACTGCCTTCCCCTTCCGATATCATATTCAGCAAAAGAGCGTTTTTTGCCAGTCCTTTATTGAAGTCAAAAGCCCTGAAGTACCGCAGCCTTTCCCGGATGTTCACATCCTGCTGCGCAGCAAATCGTGCGAGGGCTGGAACGGCTTTGTCTGTCCGGGCGCGCCACACGATATCTTTAAAGCCCGCATTTTGTGCAGCATCCGGGAAAGTTTTTTCATACGCTGAAAAATAAGCATCCCACTGTGCATCCGCGCCGATGCCCAGCGCTTCCAGGTACCACCTGTCTTTACCGTCATGTTTGGAAGCCAGCTTAGCCCATAGAGCAGACGCGGCAGCCGATTTATTGTGATGCAAAGCCAGTGCACATTCTCGCCGCACCTGGGCGTCGTTATCATCGACCAATTGATTAATGATACCGGTTACATTCATATCTGTTTGCACTGCAGCGCGCAAGCCCATCATGCGTATGTCGGGATCCCCATCCGTGACGGCTTGTTGTATGTAGGTAGCATCTTTAAATGTCTTTGTGAGTATCCAAAACGCCCTGGCTCTCATGCGGGGATCGCTGCCCGACTTCCATAAACCCTCAAGCTGCGGTTTAGCCGTTGCCCCCATGCGCTGTAAAGCTGTCCAGGCGCGATGGCGCACCGCCATGTTCGGATTTTGCAGTGCTTTGACACAACCATCTGCCGTTGTGTATTCAAACACCGGGACGGTATATTTAGAGCCCGATGGTGCTACCCTGTAGATGCGACCCATCTGCTGATCACCAGCTGCATGCCCTCCGACGCCGGGGTCGTACCAGTCGGCAATGATCAAAGAGCCATCTGGTGCTACACAGATATCTGCGGGGCGAAACCATTGATCGCTACCTTTCACGATGTTTAGAGAATCTGCTGTAAAACCTGCACCGGCCTTTCTTACGGGATATCCTCGTACTACATTCGGTCCTGCGTCGCAGTGGATCATCCCGTTTTGAAACGACGCCGGAAGCAGCGAACCTTCGTAAATAACCATTCCTGTTGGAGAGCCCGCACCCGTTTGCAACAGATTGGGAATAACGCCTGGATCGTTGAGGTGCCAATGCTTTAGCGGAGTGGAATCTTCTATATTCGTTCGATTCACCTGCCAGCCTGCTCCTGTCATTTCATCTTTATAGCCATAGTTGCCGTACTGCATCACGTAATTGATACGCGTGCTTTTGTTGCCATCATCGTCATTGTCGCTCTGCCACAAACCGCCATAGCTATCCACAGCCACTTCAAAATTGTTTCTGAAGTTATCGCCCAAACATTCAACATTCGTTCCGTCAACCTCGCAGCGGAACACCATGCCCTCCTTATATTTTTTTGGACCAATGGCATCTCCATCCTGGTCAAGTACTACTTTCCCCGACTTGTCCCTGAGCGTTTTTCCTTCGTTACCGAAAGTGAAATATAGTTTTCCGTCTGGCGCAAAGGTGAAACTGTGCACGCCGTGGTCATGCTGTTCCCCGCCTATGCCTTGAAACAACACTTCCTTTCGGTCGCTCACATCATCTTTATTGTCATCATGAAAGATCCACACATAAGGACTTTGCGAAACGATCACCCGGTTTCCCAACACAGCAATTCCTAAGGGAGCATTCAGCTCGGGCCCCTGGTAAAATACTTTGCTCGTGTCAAAGACGCCATCGCCGTTTTTATCTTCTAAAATAACGATGCGGTCGCCCTCCGGATTTGTGGGATTGCCATTAATGCCTGGTCGATAGTTATAGGCTTCTGTAACCCACACCCTGCCACGTTCATCAACATCTATATTAGTTGGGTTTTTAAGCATAGGTTCTGTTGCCATCACCTGTATTGTCAAACCGCTGGCGACCGTTAAACCTTTCAGGGCATTTTGAGGCAAGTGCGTTTGATCACCAGAGAGGGTATCCCGGTTAATTCCAACAACAGGCGCAGAATCGTTACTGTTACAAGCGACGAGCACTGCTATGGAGAAGGCAAATACACAGGAGTAAGTCAGGGTTGGTTTGGTTTGCATGAAGCTGGTTGTATACGATAAATGTAGGAAAGATCGGTATCCGCAGAAAGTTTATTATGCAACGGGATGGGCCTTTATACACAGCGGTATGGTACTGTAAAATTTTACAATGCTTGCCCGGTTCAGAGCCAGTCCTTAGACCGAATCATTTGAAGATGCGCTTTGGTGCTCAGTCGGTCAACTTCTCAAACAAATCTGATAGTACGACTCTCGGGTCCGTCTGAGTGGTGCACGTGAGGCAGATCGTTCCGCCAATAAAAATCTGATTGTACTGTCTGAGCCTCGAGAGCGGCCTTGCTGGTGGGTATGGCGGTGTTACTTTGAAGTAAAGACTTTCACCCAGTCAACAGACAGCACTCCCGTTTTAATCTGAGGTCTCGTAATTAGGTCACTAATGACAATCACATAAAGGTGCAGCTGCAGCTTTTTACCGAAAAGAGAAGGTATCAGGCCACCAGCTGTTTTTTGTTCCACCAGCTTGCCGTCCAGGTAAAAGTTCAGGCTGTTTTTCGTCCATTCTGTTTCATAAACGTGGTAACACGCCGTGAGGTCGGCATCCGCCGTTACGTAACCAATAGCGTTGCGAACTAAATTGGAACCGGCGTTGCCAAAGGCATAGTCTGTTGTGTAGAAATTTGGCTGGTTACTGTATGAGGTCATGATGCCTATGTGCCCATTTTTAGGGTAGTCGTCGCCGGTTGCTGTAAATGTTGGTTGCAAGCCAAAGCCCTGGGGCAGCTTAATTCTGGCAGCAATTCTCAGCTTGGGTGTTGTTTCATTGGCAGAGAAAGTAGCCTTTGATTTCATCAGACCCGAAGTATAGTCAAAGCTTCTTGCCGTTCCATTCACGGTTGCAGCGACACCCTCCTTCCTGGTTACAATTTGAGCAAATCCATTCTCTATTCCAACATTTGATTCTTTGTAGTATTGGAGCTCTTTGCTCGCATTGCCGCCAGTGAACAGTGTCCAATTCGAGAGCGTGGAACTGAAGTTATCTTCAAATGTTTTCGTCCAGCCTGTACTGGTTAAGGCGGCCTCATTATAAGTGTG
>JBGTIL010000483.1:0-6098 GCA_041745695.1 Chitinophagaceae bacterium
TGGCTGCCGCAGCAGTTCTATTATTTTTTTGCGCTCCGTGCTTGGGCGGACAAAGATCAACCTCCTGTGATCGCTGTACCCAGCGGCAACTTCGGCAACCTCTGCGCAGGACTGATCGCCCATTTGTCGGGCTTGCCTGTAGCGCATTTTGTGGCTGCCTGCAACAGCAACGATGTTGTTACCGCTTACCTCAACGGCGAAGGCTACCATCCTAAAGCGCCGGTAGTTACCATCTCCAATGCAATGGACGTGGCTGACCCCAGCAACTTTGTACGCATGCTGGAATTATTTCAAAAAGACATTCACGCCATGCAGGCGAGGGTTACAGGTTATACGATCAGCGAAAAAGAAACAAGGCAGGCGATAAGTGAATTGTATGCCAGAACCGGTTATCTTCTGGATCCGCATGGAGCCGTTGCCTATGCAGGGTTACAGCTTTATAGGGAGGCAAATGGAGCGCAGCCCGGGATACTGTTGGAAACCGCAGCGCCCATTAAATTTGCCGACGTCGTTGAGCCGATCATTGGAAAGGAAATAGCCATCCCTGCATCGCTGGCGGGATTGTACAAAAAAGAGAAACGGTCGGTTAAAATGAAGGGAAGCTACGATGAGTTGAAAGAGTTTCTGGAAGCGATGTAGCCGGAGAAATGACGGAATAGAGTGGTTTGGTGGGGAAATCTTTGGACAATGCGTTCAGCATGTCAGGGGAGGCTTTATGGGGGACGTGGGTAAGAAGGGAGAAAAAAGGGGGAGAATTGATGAGTTTAGCTAAACGAGGCGACTCAAATTAGCTCAACAGCTCCGGATGGACAAAATGGGCACGATATTTTGAACATCTATCAGGTACCTCAAAACTATTCAAATGTCTAAAGTGCTTTTGATCTTGCTTTCAATTCCGCTTCTGTTGATAGGCTTGGCCGTGGTTGCCGTGTTATTTTTGAGTGCGAGCCTGTTTTCAAAGACCAAGACCATTGAGCGCCAGACCCACTACTCAGACAACGACGATCTTTTTCATTGTGCTGCCTGATCGTTGTGACTAATATCTACATTTCTTCCCTGCTGTTATGCGGGGCTTTTTTTTGCTTTTACTGCCTGCCAAGCTCGTTGAAGCGCCGCGTGCGGATTGCGCGTCCCCTTCTCACTCTTTCTCTTCTTACACCCTTGTCATTAAATACTTCTTTGGTGTATTTCGAGAGGATGACATCAACCGATAAATGCCGCTCTGCATAACTTCTGGCGTTCGCGCTTTTCAGTTTCAGATCGCTTGTGATAGCCTCCAGGATCCCGGCCCTAAGCGCTCCGTCATTTTCGGGGGCAATGAGTACGCCCATGTCGCCCGACTTCATAATGGAGTACAAGCTGGTACCTGGGTTGGCAGTAACGATGGCAACTCCGCCTACCGCGAAAATGGTACTCAGTTTCGAAGGCATCACCAGGTCGCTGGCGTTAGACTTCTGCAGCACCAGGTGCACATCGGCCATGTTCATGAACAGGTTAAACCCTTCGAAAGGCTGCAGGGGCAAAAATGACAAATTGGTCAATTGAAGTTCTTTCTGTAATCCGATCAACTGGGGTTTGTATGGCCCGGAGCCGCAAATAACAAATTTGAGGAATGGCTGCGATTCCAGGCTTTTAGCAGCATGGAGGATGGCGCGCAGTCCCTGCTTTTCGCCGATGGCGCCGGAGTAAAGCACGATCTGGTCCCTGGCATTAAAGCCAAAACTTTCTTTCAGCGCTCCCTTGTCCATGATCGGATGAAAGGTTTGGGTGTTCACCCAGTTTGGGAAGTAGACTACGCCCTTGTCCAGTTTATCTTTTACTTTTTGCATCATGCCATCTGAAATGGTGCTGGTATGATCGGCATGCCGGAGTATATAATTTTCCAGGCGCAGCAGGAGGTTGATCACAAATGACGACGAGATCATTCCGAGGTCGCGGGCGGCATCTATCTGGAGATCTTGAATGTGGTAGAGGAATTTTGCGCCGCGCACTTTTTTATACAGTACTCCAAGAAGTCCCAATTCGAATGGTGGAGCTACCGTAAGAACATAGTGAAATTTACGCGTGAACAGGAGTGCAAGAACGGCGAGGTAAGCAAAGAAAAAAATGGTGAACTCCGACAGGAGCCGTTTCATACCCGTAGGACTGGTAGGGATGTAGTGCGGGCAGCGAATGATGGTCACCGGCTTTGAACCTTCTCCGGGTTGGTGAATTTGCTTATGGTACCAGAATCGTTTCTTTTTGTACTGGTCCTGTACTTTCCATTGGGGATAGTAAGGATAGGTGGTGATGACGGTACATTCGTACCCATCCCTGGCCAGCCAGTCGATCATCTCACCGCTGTACTTGCCTATGCCCGTTGGCTCGGGATAATAGTTTCCTCCGATAAGCAGTAGTCTGTTAGTCATTCTTTACTAAGGGATTCTTCCGATCAGTTTTAATTTTGGTAATCATACAAACTGGAATACCGGGGCATCCGCAGCTGTGACATTATTTCATCGGGTGGAAGCTGAGCACTAATCAAGGATAGGTATGATGGCATTGAAATTACTTCAGGAAACTCTGGTATTGCCGAATCGCTTTTAAAGGGCGGAACGAGAAAACACGATCATAAACCACTCAGTAAATTTACGCATTTGCGATCCAAGGTAGACTTTTTTTTATATTATAAACTATTTTAAATAGATTTATTTGCTGAGCCAATTTAAAGGACATTTCCTATTTAAATAAAACTTTATAGGTAGGAGACAACCCAGGTTCACAACCTCAGCTATCGAGGTGTCGGCTGACTAACTGTAATTAAAAATGGGTACTCAACAGATGCGAAAATCTGGGCTAATTGAAACCAGGTATTAAGAAGCCGGGATGTTATTACTAATACGTAGCTCGCGGATCTTGCAATAGATCAAATTAAAATAGGACATTTTTAGAATGGCGAAGCTCAAGCCCCTGCTACCATCCCTGAAACCTCCCATGAAAACAAAACTCCCAATAAAAAAGACCGGGCCGATCAACACGCTTTCCATCAGCCGGTATTTGATTCTTTGTTTCAGGGTCCAGCGCGACTTATCGGCTGCAGACTGGGCCTGAATAAAACGTGCCGCTTCCCAGGTAGCATATTCCTGATGCTTCACAACGTAGTGGGCTATACCGCGGAAGTCCTGGTGATGGATCCGGCTTCTTATTTGTCCAACTGCGCCCTGGAGCACAGGATGCTCGTGAATCTCCATGTCAAGCTTACTCCATTCCTTCTCTTCGATTCTTTCATACTCGCCCAATCCTACCTGGAAAAGCGCCAGTTTCTTCAGGGGATAACCTCCTTTCAAATTCTTACCCATGAAATAAATGGTGTAATTGAGCCAGAAGCCTGAAACTGTTGTATTTGAAAGTGCAGACCGCAATTCATTTTTAAATGGCTCTGTGAGGTATTCATCCGCGTCCAGGAAAAGGATCCACTTGGTGGCAGGCCGATGATTCTGTAAGAACCAATTCCTCTTTTTCGGAAACTGGCCATTCCATTTAAAGTCTACCACTTCCACTCCATGTGCCTGTGCTATTGCTCTCGTGCTATCGGTGCTTCCTGAATCGATCACAATGATCTTCTGAGCCAGGTTGGTTCCTATGGCGACGAGGCAGGCCGCCAGGTTCTTTTCCTCATTTCTTACCGGAATAGCAATAGTCAGATCAAGCACAATTACAAAGCGGATTTTTCATGGGCGAAACCAGGTAACGTAAAGTTATTCCTTTCTTTCAGCGGCTTGCAGGGATGACCGCCACAGACCATCCAGGCAGGCATATCTTTCGTTACAACCGAGCGGGCACCAATTACACAACCTTCTGCAAGCGTAACCCCCGGGTGAATGAAAGATTCTGCTGCAATCCACACATGATCATTGATCGTTATGGGTTTTGTTACCAGCGGAAAGTCAGGTTGATTGTAATCGTGTGTGCCTGCCACAAGGTGCGACCCCTGTGAGATCACGACTTTTTTGCCGATGTAGATTTTGCCCTGGGAGTATAAGGTAACTCCGTCGGCAATGCCACACTCATCTCCGAATTCGATATTCCAGGGTGCCCAGATCTTTGTGCGGGGATACACATGCACGCCCTTCCCCACTTTTGCTCCGAAACAGCGGAGCAAAAAAGAACGCCATTGGTGAAACGGCCGCGGTGACAGCCGGAACAACAGGAAGGAAACATTGATCCACAAGATCCGGCCCAGTCTGTTCTTGAAGGAGAAAGTTGTTCCGATATAGGTCATTTGTTCATCTGGCATAGCGGTCGGATGCTTTATATCAGGAAGATGGTTGTTCAAAAGGGGCAGTGTCAAATGATGTTTAATATGTTCTTGTAAGGAGGCATTTATCCAGACTGCAAAGCTTTCAGGAAGCGGTTCGCAGCCGGTACTATAGAAAAATGGTTTTCATAGGATTGCAGCGCTCTGGTTCCCATCGTTGTTTTTTGTTCATCGGTCATTTGCAGAAAGCCCTGCAAAGTTTGAAGCGTACCGGGCAAGTCGTCGCTGTTGGCTATGCCACCTCCATCCTTGATGATCTCTTTCCAGATATTGACCTGGTTTGATATCAGCACAGGCTTGCCGCATGAGAGGGCTTCCACGACTGCGATACCGAAGTTCTCCTGGTGACTCGGCAGTACAAAAGCGTAGCAGCCATACAGGGCGCCCCATTTGGCATCTCCCTTCAACATGCCAGGGAACAGAACGGAGGATCTGATTTGAGGATGTTCTTGAATGATGTTTTGCAACATTTGCCCATAGGGGCTGTCCATGCCCGGACCAGCGATCACCAATTTTGGACATGGGCTGCTGCCAGGCTCACTGTTCGTTGCCGTTGTAAGTTGTGCATAGGCTCTCAGCAACAAGTCAACTCCTTTTTTGGAATGAATGCGGCTGAGAAATAATAAGTACCGGTGCTGGTTGAGATCGGGACAGGCTTGCCCAAAAGCATCGCTCATTGCAGGTGTGAACACCGGTGCGGCTTCCACACCATAGCCTATGTTTATTTCACGTTTGGGTTTGTATCCCGAAAATGTGGTGCGTGCCAGCTCGAGCTCTACCTGGCAGGTAAAGAATAATCCATTGGCTCTGTTGATATTGCCCCTCTCGACGAACTTCCAGTAAAGGGTATTTCGGAGCGATTTCCATTTTCTGTCAGAAGCATTTTGAAAGTAGGGATCCAGCATTCCATGCGGCATGATGAAAATCTTTGGCACTTCCGCTCTGGCTGCTTGAGATGATGTGTCATTTTTGGTTTCAATGGTCCGCAGTACCTTCATGGCTGCGTACACATGATAAAGCCAAAGACCATTCACCAGCACAACATCAAACCGGCTCAGATTCTCCGTTAACCAGGGTAACAATTTTTCACTGTACTGCCAGGAGGTTTTACTGGGACCTAAGGCATGTACAATGAAAGAGTCAGATCCCACAAATGGTGTCGCCGGATCGTCGAGGCATACTACTTCCCGGTGCACGTTCAGTTCCCCTAAAGCCGAGTTCAGGTTCCTGATTCCCTGGCAGGGGCCACCGCTCACGGGGTTCATGCTGGCTATAATATGTAACAACCTCATTTCCCTGAGTTAAGAATTTGGTTATAGGTTGCCTCTATCTGTTGCAGCATTAGCTCGATATCGAAACGCTCAGCGTTTTTCATTCCTGAGGCTTTGGTAGCTGACCGTTCCTCCGGGGTCATGGATAGGATTTTCGCGATGAGTTGCGTGCCTTCTGTAAGCCATTTCTTCTGCTCGCCCCTTGGCTGCGGGGGCAGTAAGCAGGCTGCAGATCCTGCCACCTCGGTCATGGGCGCTGCATCAGTTGTAATGACCGGCGTACCACAGGCCATGGCCTCTGCTATCGGCCATCCAAACCCTTCCATCAGTGAAGGAAAGAGGAAAAGAGAAGCCCCCGAGTAAGCGAAACAAACCATGTCATCAGATGGCTTTTCAATAAAATGTATGTCGCTTTTAAATGGAGAAGCCTGTTGTTTTACTAATAAGTTTTTTGCAGGTGGTTTTCCCAATAGTAATAAGGGAATGGGAACAGGGTTCGTATGCCGCCATGCCTCGTACAGCGCTACAAC
>JBGTIL010000484.1:0-1755 GCA_041745695.1 Chitinophagaceae bacterium
GTCTGCGGACCATTTGCACAGAAGAAGGCATTGTACTTATTTTCGACGAAGTGATGACTGGCTTCCGCCTGACCAAAGGTGGCGTCCAACAACTCATGGGTATTGAGGCAGATCTGATAACCTACGGAAAAGTAATTGGTGCAGGCTTACCTGTTGGCGCATTTGGCGGCAAAAGAGAAATCATGGAGCACATTGCACCCCTGGGCAAAGTGTACCAGGCAGGTACCCTCAGCGGCAATCCATTGGCCATGATTGCAGGTTATACCCTGTTGAAAGAACTTAACGACACGCCTTCCATTTATTCAGACCTCGATAAAAAAACCGAATACCTTAAACAGGGCTTGGCAAAAACCCTTGACCTTGCTGGTGTGCCTTATGTAATAAACCAGATCGGCAGCATGATCTCTGTTCATTTTAGCAAGCAACCGGTTATTGATTTTGATTCTGCCGCAGCCGCCGACAATGCTTTATTCGGCAGATTTTTTCATGCTATGTTGCGCCGCGGTGTTTACCTGCCTCCTTCAGCTTTTGAAACCTGGTTTCTCAGTAATGCACTGAGTTACGAAAACCTCGACTACACGATCAATGCGGCAGCAGAAAGCTTGAAAGAGGTTCTGTGATCAATTGAGATCAGCTTCTTGGCATTAAGCTGACAACTTCACTCGGGGGCAAAAACTCAGTGTACAAAAAAAGACACGATGCCCACCAGGATCAGCACGATACCGCTGATACGTTTTTCATTGTGTTCTATGAAATGGGCACTGAGCAGGCGCGTGCCCCTGTAGCCCAGGTTCACAAGCAATAGGATCCCGGTAATGCTGACAAGCGCGTAAATAAGAGAGAGCAAAAACACGGTGCCCATGCCGTAGGCTCCTGCCGATAAAAATAAACTCTCTACTTCCAGGCAGGGCGACAGCAGCATCATCACTGTAAAGATCAGGATCCATTTTCGCTTGCTGCGCTTGGCTGCGCCTATGTCAGTCTGTTCATTGTGATGGTGGTGCGGGAGGTTAACTGTGTAATAAATCAAACCAAACACAATCAGTAACACAGAAGAGGCTACACGAATGGTTGTTCCATAATCCTCTACCAGTTCACTCCCAATGAAACCGAGGATGATGCCCAGCAACACGGTTCCGGTAACATGCGCGAGCGCGGCAAGCAGGGTAACCCAGTTTACTTCGGCCTGCTTCCAGCCCTCGGCTTTTGCTACTGCTACCAGGGGCAACCAGTGATTCGGAATCAGGGCATGCACCATCGCCAGCAAAACAGTTCCTGCAATAATACCAAGCATGGGAAAAATGATCGTTTATCAGTTCAATTGAATAAGCTGCTTACGTTCAAACTTGCAACACGTTAAGTGTTCACACAGCGTCGTTGATCGTTGAAAGGAGTAGCCTGGATAAAGAATATTTGTATCAGCGGAACAACAATTCGCAGGGTTTCAAGCCGGTATGTTTCTTAAACGCCGTGGAGAAATGCGATATGGATGAATAGCCCAGCAGTACTGAAACATCAGTCACGCTCAATCCTTTCTCATAAAGCAGGTACTTCGCATGTTCCATCCGCTGGCTCTGGTAAAATTCAAAGATGGTAGTACCAAACAACTCCTTAAACCCTTTTTTCAGATAGCATTCATTGATGGCTACCTTCCGGCTAAGTTCCTTGATGGTAATGGGTTCTCCAATCTGCTGAATTAAGATGGCCCTGGCCTTAATTACTTTTTCCCTGTCTTCTCCATTAGCTAAAAACTTG
>JBGTIL010000485.1:0-2160 GCA_041745695.1 Chitinophagaceae bacterium
TGGTCAACGTATTGCACCGCCAAAACTGGCAGGTCATATCGATTATGCAGTAGTACCAGGCAAGTTGAACGTTTTGCTACAATACACAAGCATCATGAATCGCGACCGTTTTGCGAGGAACAGCACCGGCTCATATGATCCTTATAAAGCACCTGTCAAGATCTATAATCTGATAAGTTCATCTATAGGTTACAGTTTAAATAGTAATACTTCTTTAAACCTGGGTATTGAAAACATGCTGAATGAAGATTACTTCACAGCCCGTTCACAATATGGCGCGTTCAATGATAGTTATACAAAAGGAAAAGGGGCTGCTTACAGGCTAACCTTTCAAGTGAAACTATAATTATGACTTACAAACGTTGCTTGGGGGTCCCGGCTTTCCGGGGCTGTTCCCTTACTCTTTGAAGATTGTTAAGTGAAGAAGATAGCTGGAAAAATTCATTTGTGGCTTGGCTTAATTTCCGGTCTGGTCGTGATTATCATCGCCATCACAGGCGCACTCTATTGCTTTGCACCAGAATTGCAGGATCTTACTCAGGGTTATCGTACCGTTCAAGAACGAAAGGATGAATTTCTGCCACCATCCCGGTTACAAAAGCTTGCTGAAAATCAGTTGCATGGCAAGTCACCACAAAGGATTTATTACGGAAGCAAAACCCAGGCAGTAGTAGTTTGGTTTTCAAAAAAAGAAGCGTTTGATTCTTCTATTTTTATCAATCCATATTCCGGTCAAGTGTTAAAGGTGCGGGATAATGATAAAGACTTCTTCACTGTCGTTTTGAAATTACACCGCACACTATTGATCCCCTACGGGCATGAAGTCATAAGGTGGAGCACAGTATTCTTTCTAATGATTATGGTTTCTGGTATCATTCTATGGTGGCCTAAAAACAATCACAGAGCAAAAGCAGGATTTATTGTCAATTGGAGGGCCTCTCCGAAAAGACTTAACTATGATCTGCATAGAGTGCTGGGCTTCTATGCCTCATGGATTGTAATTTTTACCGCCCTTACCGGACTGATGTTTGCTTTCGAAAACTTTGCGGGCTTGATTTATAAGCTTACTGGTGTAGAATATTCCGTGATTCAGAGCAAACCACCTCTATCAGACGCGAATGCTAACGTCTATGAAACAACACCGCCGATTGATCTCGTTTGGAAGTCCATTCGAGCCGACCTTGATGGGAAATATGCGACTGCCTTGTTTGTATTACCGTCTACAAAAGATGGAGCGATATTATTAAGAGCTAATCCCGATAGAGAAAAATTGCACAAAACTGATTTTCGGTATTTTGATCAATTCACAGCAAAAGAAATTACTGGCGCTTATGTGTGGGGTAGCTACAAAGATGCACGTACTGCCGCAGATCACATTAAACGAATGAATTATGATGTTCATACCGGCGCCATTTTCGGCTTGCCTGGTCGGATAGCATTATTTTTTGCAGCGCTGATTGTCGCCAGTTTGCCAATAACCGGTTTCTGCTTCTGGTGGGCAAAGTACCGGAAGCGGCAGAGAAGGTGGCGGAGATTTGGAAAAATTCGGTAATCCACAACTGATAGGTTCCGAAAGCGCTTCGATTGCGAGACATTATCGCCACATCAGACGAGAGAATAGACAAAGATCCAGCGGGAAGTTTTGGTGTTTCCGGTTACATAGTAAAGCATTTAGAACAAGTACGGCTCGGTCAATGAATCACTGGGGATGCTAAATCAATTTTGTCGTCAACTCACACTTGCGCGCGAAAAAGTGTTACACACCAAATTCAATCTCTTATTGCGGCTTACGAGTATAACTTTGAAATATTGCATTGATCCTAATTAGAATTGGTTTCCGCTCAGATCTTAAAGTGGTGAATACAGCGCATGCGCGGTGTGACGAAACGACGCGCAACAACTGATCTTTTTTGCAGAAATGCATACGTTAGAGTAGTGAAAAACAATAACGGAACTTTCTACAGCGAAGCCTTTGGATGGCTTTTTTGAACCTCAAGTTTTTGTAAAACCCAGTTCCCAACTTTTTCTCCTTCTGCAAGTCCGACATCCAGCGCTTCTCTGTAGTGAATGCCGCCATACAATCTGCTCATAGAAGCTTCTACAGCCGCTTCTTATACACTGCTATACGTTCAGTCAGGCCATCCCCAGGCACGTTCGGGT
>JBGTIL010000486.1:0-3010 GCA_041745695.1 Chitinophagaceae bacterium
TCACAGTACCTTTTTTAGTTGATAGAGCCTTACCCTGGGCATTTTCGATTTTATATGTAAAACCTGCCTGTGGCGCACTGTAGGTTTTGAACTTCGCACTAACAGCGTCGAGCACTTTCTTGGCTTGCGGATCGTTGCTCACCGGATTGCTTGAGGTTGCCTTTTGGGCAGAAGCAAAAACCGTGAAGAGGATAGCTGCTGAAAAAGTAAAAATTTGTTTCATCATATAGTTTCTTTCTGCGTGAAAAATGGGCTTAAAGATAACCCTTGTCTCCCTCCTGAGGCAAGCATCATACCGCAGCCTCAAGCGGGACAGTTCTTAACACCGCCCTAACCTAAAAATTATTTTGCAGATGGTCTGTGAGTTCTGCTTCAGTTTGAATCAGCACTTCCCTCGCTTTGGATCCCTGGTTTTTGCCCACAACGCCAGCTGCCTCCAGTTGGTCCATCAACCTGCCAGCCCGATTGTAACCCAACTTCATCCTGCGTTGGATGAGCGAGGTAGACCCGATCCCATTTTGAACAATCAATCGCGCTGCTTCTTCAAAAAGCGGGTCCCGGTCTGAAGCATCATAATCGCCATTTTTTTCAAGGTCCTTCTCATCTATGTACTCAGGCAGCAGGAACGGCTGCGGATAGCCGCGCTGACTGGCAATGTGCTCCACCACCCTTTCCACCTCCGGCGTGTCTACAAATGGACACTGCAGGCGAACGATCTCACCATTGTAGGAGATCAGCATGTCTCCCTTGCCTATTAATTGCTCCGCCCCACCGGCATCAAGGATCGTACGCGAATCGATTTTAGAAGAGACCTTGAATGCAATACGTGCAGGAAAGTTGGCTTTGATCGTACCTGTAATAATGTTAACAGAAGGGCGCTGGGTTGCAATGATCAAATGTATGCCTATCGCTCTTGCAAGCTGAGCCAAACGCGCAATAGGCATTTCGACTTCCTTACCTGCAGTCATAATTAGGTCGGCAAACTCGTCAACTACAAGAACGATGAAAGGCAGGTACTGGTGCCCCTTTTGCGGATTCAATTTCCGGCGCGTAAATTTTTCGTTATACTCCTTGATGTTTCTGGCGCCTGCTTCTTTCAGAAGATCATAGCGGTTGTCCATCTCAATGCAAAGCGCATTGAGCGTGTTGATTACTTTTTTAGTATCTGTGATGATCGCATCTTCCTCTCCGGGAAGCTTTGCCAGGAAATAGTTCTCAATGTGCCTGTACACACTCAGCTCTACTTTTTTGGGATCAATCAACACAAACTTCAACTGCGAAGGATGCTTCTTATAAAGTAAAGAGACAAGAATAGCGTTCAAGCCTACCGACTTTCCCTGCCCTGTTGCACCCGCCATGAGCAGGTGAGGCATCCCTGCCAGGTCAACGATGAATAATTCGTTGTCTATTTTTTTGCCAATGGCTATGGGCAGGCTGTAACTGTTGTTGGTAAACTTATCCGATGCCAGCATGGTCTTCATGCTCACAATGCTTTTCTTGTGGTTAGGCACTTCAATACCGATAGTTCCTTTGCCCGGAATCGGGGCGATGATCCGTATGCCCAGGGCTGCCAGGCTGAGTGCAATATCATCTTCCAGGTTTTTTATCCTGGATATGCGCACACCCGCAGCAGGCACAATCTCGTAGAGCGTAACGGTGGGTCCTACGGTAGCACTGATTTTTTGTATGGTGATATCATAGTTCTTCAGTGTGTTAATGATCTGGTTTTTGTTGGCTTCCAGTTCACCCGGATCCTGGATGATCTTCTCACTGCCATGGGTTTCGAGCAGGTCTATCAGCGGGTACTTATAATCACGCAGATCAAGGGTGGGCTCGTATGGTTCCAGGCTGCCAGCAGCAATGGTATCGCTTTCATCTGCATCATCCGGAAGCGGCGCCAACACTTTTATTTCAAGTGGAAGGTCTTCGGCTGCATTGTTCCGGTTGCGGGCTGAAGGTCGTAATGGCGTTTCCATTTCCACAGCAGGCAGCAGCGCTTCTTCACCCGTGTGTAAAAGATCGTTGATGATGCCGCGTTCTACAGGCGCCTCTTCTTCCATGCCCTCGTCGGTCGACTTTTCTACCAGGGAGTAGCCATCATCGGTTTCCTCGGCGTTGTTTACAACCAACATGAGACCGTCGCCTTTCACGCTGTTTCCTTTCGAAACGTATTGATCATGACCCGAAGGGGCTGTAACGTTGGGCGCCTGTTGTTGCACTGCAACAGGCGGCACTTCAGGTTCGGCTTCACCTGCTTCAATGTTCAGGCGCTCCCTTTGCGGCATTTTAAAAACAGGATTGAACTGCCAGATGAGATACCCGCCTGCAACCACCAGTAACAGCGCTGCGGTTCCGATGGTGCCCAGGAAATTGACGAGCCAGCTGCTGATCATACTTCCAACCAGGCCCCCATACAAAAAATCGGCGCCGGTGAAAAGAAATGCCAGAGCCACAGAAGCGATCAGTACGCCAAACGTGACGTACTTTAAATTAAGCCAGATAGAAAATACCCTGCGGTTGAAAAGCAGGTTGATACCAATGACGAAGAAGAAAGTGCAGAACAGAAATGCAGCGATCCCGAATCCTTTCCAAATGAAAAAATCCGACACATAAGCACCAAGCCTTCCTAAAAGGTTAGATGCTTTTAAATCGCCCTCCCACAGAAATGTAGACCCGTCGGTGAACACATTTTTCTGATCTTCTTTCCAGGTAAAAAAGTAGGAAACAAAAGCAATAAAAAGAAAGATAGAAATGAGTAGAGACACGGTACCCAAGATCTTCCAGGTACGCTCGTCGCGGGCAAGTTTTTTAAAATCGACGCCTTCTTCGCGTTCTTTCTTAAAACTTCGGGAAGCGTTCGTATTTGGTCCAGCGGCTTTTTTTTCCGGCCTTTCGGTTTTTACCTCCTTGTGTTCTTCAACAGGTACGGGTATGATGGATTTTTTTAGCTTGTTAGCCATACAGACAAAGATAGCAATCGGTTGAATGAGGGAATAGCAGTACAGAAGCG
>JBGTIL010000487.1:0-7472 GCA_041745695.1 Chitinophagaceae bacterium
GCAATGGGCAGGTCCATTGGGGTACGCTGCGCATTGTAGCCATGTTCAATTTCTATTTTTGCCAGGTGAGGGAAGCGCGCCCGGTCAGCTGCTGTTGGATCCGCACTAAGCACATGGTAGCCCTGGCTCCGGATGTGGGCCACTACCTTTTCTACCTGCCGCTTGTGATCGTTGCCTTTCACCAGCCTGAGGTCTAGCACCACTTCTGCTTTTGTTGGAATTACATTGCCCGCAAGCGTGCCTACGTTGCCGCTCTGAATGCCATTGATATTCAGGGAAGGCACCATCACTGCCTGTGTCAGCGACAGCTTGGGGTTCTCAGTCGTTATCAACTGAAGTTCTTTTTTTAGTTTTGTTTCTGTAGAGGGTATAAGGCTGATAGCCTCTTTTTCTGCTGCGCCCGATGGAGTTACATCATCGTAAAAACCTTTTATCAGCACTTTGCCCGAATCGTTTTTCATGGTTGCCAGCAGGCGCACCAGTTTCCAGGCTGGGTTATGAGCCCAGTTACCATAATTGCCGCTGTGCAGCGGGCGGGCAGCGCCGTACAGGGTTACCGACATATTTACATCTCCTCGAACGCCGAACGAAATGGTCTTTCGACCAGAAATATGCCTGGGTCCGTCAACCACGATCCAGCAATCTGCCGCCAGGTCTTTTTTGTTCTGCTCAAATATTTCGTTGAGATGTATGGACCCAACTTCCTCCTCGCCTTCGAAAAGGAACTTGATGTTCACCGAAAGGCGTTTCCCTGTTTTTACCAGCGCATCGTAGGCGTTCAGAATGCACATCACACCAGCCTTATCGTCTGCTGATCCCCTGCCCGATATCCGCCACATGGGGTTTATGTCGCTTCCGCTTTTGTAAGGTCCGATTATAGTGCCTCCACTTTCAAGTGGTGCCGTGAGGAGCACTGGCGTGAAGGGTTCCAGTCCGTTAAACCACTGTTTTGGATTGACAGGCTGACCGTCGTAATGCGCATAGAAACCAATTGTTTTGGTTGCACCGGGTGTTACAATAGAACCGAAGACCGCAGGCGTCACCCGTGGCGTGGAGCCTTGAAGCAGCCTGGCTTTGATGCCCCTGGCTTCCATCATCTTTTCGATAAAGGCCGTATTCCGCAGGATGTTCACTGTATCTGTAGACACATTGGGGATTGCCAGAAAACTGATATACTCTTCAAGCATGGCACTTTGCTTCGACTTCAAAAAGTCACTTACCAACTGTGCGTTCGCCGCATTGTAAAAGGCAAAGGTCAGGAGTAAAAAAGAACTGCATGTAAACCTGCGTATCATCATAGTCAACCTTGTTTATTTAGTGATTAAGGCTTAATCAGAGTATAGCTATCGGAAGGATCGTGTCCTGAAGAACTCCCGACAAGCCGTTTGCGTTCCAGTACGAAGGCCACCTGTCGTTCCGTTTATTGAGGCTGATCCTGCAGTATACGAATGGTGGTGATCAACTGACCAACATGCCGCATCGTATGTTCTGCTGCATGAAAAAGCAAACCTGCAACTGTAGATGGCAGCTTTGCCCGGCCCACGGAACGTTCTTGTGTAAGTGTATTCACGTCTGTCAGGATTAGGTTATTGACCGCATCGTCTACCGCGGCCACGAATGACTGGAGCAACTTCGCGGCATCTGCTGTTGTTGCGCCACTGTCACCCTCGGCTTGCAGCAGCGCGAGCTGTTGCTCCGATAATGTGCTACCTGCGGCGTAGGTGAACAGGCGGTCTAAAACACCAGACATATGCTGCAGGTGAAAGCCGGGCGATGCCAGTGAGGCGGGCCTTTGCCAAAGCAAGGATTCCGGGAGCGAGCGCATCGCTGCCTCCACCTCCTCCCGGGCCTGCAGCAAAGCATGTGCAACGGGTTGAAGTGCCGCAGGAACAAGTGGAACAGGTCCTCTTAACCATACCTCGCTGAGCGCCTCGGGCAATATAGTAGTTTGTTGATTACTCAATTAAATGATTTTAATGGCGATGGACTACCAGTTTGCAAGGTATTTCCAGGTGTTCCCGAGCTACTCCCACTTCGCTTTGTTCCTCGCTGATCATTTGAAACAGCAAGTCCGCAGCTACTTCACCCATTTCATAAGAGCTTTCTTCAATAGAAGCTACAGGCTTATGATCCAGGTAATGCAGTAGTGGAAGGTTACCGAAACCAACAAAGTCTATTTCATCCAGCTGGTCGGGGTGCTTTTTTTTGAGGTAGTCGATAGCATCCAGGTTGATATAGTTTTTAAAAGAAAAAACGGCAGTAGGCGGAACAGGCAGTCCCATCAATTCTTTCATGGCGGCGGCTGTTGCAGGTGCCGTAAAATCTACCACTTTCACCAGATCGGCGTCGATAGGGAGGTGATGCTTTAAGAGCGCCTGCTGGTAACCCTCCAGCCGCACCTGGGCGGTTTTCATCGATTCCGGACCAGTTAGGTGTGCTATGCGCCTGTGCCCGTTTTTTATCAGGAAACTGGTTGCTTTAAATGCGCCTTCTTTATTGTTTGACGATACAAAATGAAACGATGGGCTTTTTGGTTCGCGTGCTATACATATAACGGGAATGCCTATGGCCAGGAGCTTTTCGAAATGAACCATGCTTTCCGTATTTTTCGTGATGGCAACAATTACACCGTCTACCCGGTTACGGATCATCATGGTAGTTATTCTTTCTTCGGTAGCAACGTCCTCACCGGTTTGAGAAAGGATCACATTGTACTTCTCCTTCTCTGCTCTTGCCTGCACCCCGTTGATGGCTAATACGTAAAATTGGTCTAACAGCGTGGGTATGATTAAGCCGATGGTAAAACTTTTGTTGAGTTTAAAATGACGTGCAGATTCGTTTGGAATGTAATTCCATTCTGTCGCCAGTTCCTGCACCCTCGCCTTCGTAGCCAAACTGATGGACCTGTCATTACTGAGGGCTTTAGAAACCGTAGACACAGACATGTTTAATTTCTGTGCGATGTCTTTTATGGTTACCCCTTTCTTCATAAAACGAAACCCCGAAGGAACGATGTAAACGAAAATAGCACAAAGAACAAGCCTTGTTCCTTTATTTCAATCGATGTAGTAGCGTTTTTGGCTCACACCTCGCTTGCTGAGCCGGGTTGGCACTTCAATATTCCCTATATTTAAATCGGTTTATTCTGGATGGGCTTGTGACCCTGCGTTCTGCACTGAAGCCTGGAAAACAATCGGTAACCAAAAAATTTGCTATATGACATTGCTTTCTACTCACCTTCAGTGGGGCCATCGCCTCGCCAACCTTCTCTTCGCGCTTTTTTTTCCAATTTTACTAATTGCTCAAACCAAAAACTCGCGCACAATTTCGGGCCAGGTTAAAGACGAAAAGAACACGGCACTGTCGGGTGTTAGCATTCAGCTGAAAGGAACTGAAAGAGGCACTACAACTGATGCCGATGGACGTTATACATTGAGCGATGTTCCCGAGAAAGCTGTCTTGGTTTTCAGTTCCACCGGCTTTGCCCCTCAGGAACTTCCGGTCGGTGACAGAACAACCATCAATCCAACACTTCTCGAAGCCGCTGCCTCGCTCGATGAGGTAGTAGTAGTAGGCTACGGTACACGGCAAAGAAGAGACGTTACTGGTGCTGTGGCACAGATCAAGGCAACACGCCTGGAGAGTGAAAATCCCAACAGCGTTCAGGACATCCTCAGGGGTAACATTGCCGGGTTAAATGTAACAACCACTACATCCGCCAAAGGTGGTGGTAGTCTGCTTGTGCGTGGTAAGTCGTCGCTGGAGGCAGGTACTTCTCCACTCATTGTTCTTGATGGTGTTATTTACCCGGGCCAACTGAGCGACATCAATCCCAACGACATCAACACTGTGGACGTACTTAAGGATGCGAGTTCTGCCGCTGTATTCGGCGCAAAGTCTGCCAGTGGGGTAATTCTGATCACTACTAAAAAAGGAACGACGGCAAAGCCTACCATCACCATCAACACCAACGTAGGTGCAGCAACCCTTTCTATGCAGGAACCGCTGTATGATGGTCCGGGATTTATCAGCTGGAGAACAGACGTACTCAAGAGCATCAACTTCAATGCGCGTCCCTTTCATTACAACGACCCAAGGAACCTGCCTGCCACGGTCTCAGAAGCGCAGTGGCGTAACAACCAAACCGGCGACCTTGTAGATATCTGGCTCGGACGCCTCAGGCTGCTCCCGGTGGAAGTCGCCAACTATAAAGCAGGAAAAACGATCGACTGGTACGACATGATGTTCCAAAAAGGGCTGCGCCAGGATCATACCGTTAGCATCTCCGGACGAAAAGAAGATTTGTCCTACTATATGTCTGTAGGATATAATAAGAACCAGGGCGTAGTGGTGGGTGACCAGTTTGCAAGTATCAGAACCAGGCTCAACCTGGAAGCCAGGGCAGCCAAATTCATGACAGTCGGTATGAATATGCAGTTCGCTGACCGCGACGAGAGTTCGGTACCTGTAAGCTGGGGACAAATGGTAAACGCGTCACCGTATGGTGAAAAGTTTACATCTGATGGCGTCACCCTGCGGGAAAGCCCAAATGATGACGCAGGCAATAACAGGAACCCTTTTCTTGACAATACTTTTACCAATCAGCTTGAAAAAATAAACACACTTTTCGGATCACTTTACGCCAAAGGCGACCTCCCGCTTGGCTTTTCCTACCAGGTGAACTTTACCCCAAGTTTCGTAAACAGGCGCCACTTTCGGGGCATCTCCGCCAGGCACTACGCTTTTGCTGCGCGCAGGGGTGTGGCTTTCCGCATCAATGAATCCAGCTACAACTGGCAGGTTGATAACCTGTTGAAGTGGAATAAAAAAATTAGCCGTCACTCTATTGATGTAACCCTGCTCGCGAATGCCGAAAAATTCCAGTCGTGGTACAGCCGCATGGACAATGAGGGATTTGCACCAAACGACATTTTAAGTTACCACAGTATAGAAAGTGGCATTAAACCTGTGATCAACAGTGACGATCAGGTGAGCACTGGCGATGCGCTCATGGCGCGCGTTGGTTATGCCTTTGCGGACAAGTATATGTTCACCGGGTCAATCCGGCGGGATGGTTATTCCGCATTCGGTTTAGCAAATCCAAGGGCAACGTTCCCGGCTGCTGCCGTGGGCTGGGTGTTTTCCAAGGAAGATTTCCTCTCTGCGAGTTGGCTAAGTTTCGGCAAGCTTCGCTTGTCGTATGGCTTGAACGGAAACCGCGACATCGGTCGTTACCGGGCACTGTCTGACCTCACAACAAACAAATACCAGTACATAAAAGCCGACGGTACCATCATTTTGGTTAGTGGCTTGTTCGTTAATCGCCTTCAGAACCCCAGTCTGAAATGGGAGAAAACAGCGTCTCTCAATCTTGGGCTTGACTTTTCCATTTTTAAAGACAAATTCGGTGGTTCCATCGACGTGTATAAAAAAACAACCAGCGACCTGCTGATCAATAGAACCCTCCCCGATGTAACCGGCTTCACCAACATCCTGAGTAATCTGGGAGAGGTGGAAAACAAGGGTGTAGAGATATCACTGAACAGTCTTAACGTAAACACTAAAAATTTCTCCTGGAGAACAACTGCCAACTTCACACTCAATCGCAATAAGATCGTCCATCTATATGGCCCCGTTGATGTACTGGATGGAACCGGCAAGGTGATTGGTCAAATAGAAAAGGACGACACCTTCGCCACCCGATTTATTGGCCACGATATAGACGAGATCTGGGATCTCAAAGTGGTAGGAGTGTGGCAGCAGGCTGACTCACTTTTGGCCCGAAAGTACGGTGTGAATCCGGGCGATTTCAGGTTAGAAGATGTGAATGGCGACGGTCAGTATTCGAATGCTGACAGGCAGTTTCTCGGCTTTGAGTCTCCACGCTACCAGTGGACGCTACGAAATGAATTTACAGTAGCGAGAAACATAGATTTTTCTTTTATGATCTATGCCAACTGGGGTATGAAATCACGCTACAACCAGGCAAAGAATAACACGGGCTTTCTCGACCGGCAGAACTCGTACAAATTCCCCTACTGGACCGCTGAAAATCCTTCTAACGAGTACGCAAGATTGTACTCCAGCAACGGCAGCGCGTCTTATAACGTGTACCGCGATCGGTCCTATATTCGTCTGAGCACTGTTGCACTCACCTATTCACTTCCAACCGACCTGGCGCGGAAGGCTCACCTCGGTGGGGTAAAGGTTTATCTGAACGTAGCCAATGCGGCAGTATACCAGCCTAACTGGACGTTCTGGGATGCTGAGTACAGAGACATTGACGCCCAGGGACGGGAGAACAACACCTTTGTACCCCCCGCCAGGTACTACTCGGTTGGTTTAAACATTACTTTATAACTGAATATTAAAAGCGCTATATGAAAACATATTCAAAATACACCCTCCTTAGCCTGATCTCGGTGATCACGATCACAGGACTTGGCGGTTGCAAGAAAGACTGGTTGAAACCAGAGCCACTCTCTTTTTACGAGCCCAATGCTACCTATGTAGATGCTGCTTCACTGCAGGCGGCGCTTGTTGCCTGTGCTTCTAACTTGCGCCTGGAGTATTACGGCGATAACCCGCCTATACTTACGGAAATGCTTTTTTCTGAAGTGACTGTAGAAGGAACAACAGATAAATCGGGTCCCGCGCAAGACCTCAACCTGTCGATAACCCCCGATTTTGCCAGGTTCGATGATGCAGACCACCAGCGTATTTATTTTTATTGGGTTGAAGCCTACCGCGGCATCAAGTACGCCAATACTATTATTTCCAGGATAGACAAAGCAAAGATTGCTTCCACCACAGAGCGGAATGCCATCCTCGGAGCTGCGTACTTTCACCGCGCCCTGCGTTACTACCGGCTCACCCATCAGTTTGGTGATGTGCCCGCTATCATGAATGAAGTTGAAGTGCCTCAGTTTGACTTCTTCACTACCAAGCGCGAAGTTATTCTTCAAAGGATGAAACAAGACCTCGATTCAGCCAAAGTGTGGGTACCTGCCACGGCTAACAGGGGAGAAGTTACACGTAGTGCCGTTAACCACTTGTTAGTAAAGATCAACCTGGCCCTCGGCAACTTCGACGAGGCCATCAGCTCTGCCAACTCAGTTATTACAGGAGCAGGGCATCGGCTCATGACTGCCCCTTTCGGTTCCACCAAGAAAAATGTAATCTGGGATTTACACCGCCCCGAGAATAAAGCCCTTGGCGAAAATGCGGAATCAATTTATATGGTGATCGACCGCTTCGGCGAAGGCGGCTTTACTTCTGGGCTGCGTATCATGCGCCAGGCGGTGCCGCTGTGGGGCAGCAATATCAACACACCCACCAATAAGAAGGGTACCAACGATAACGTTGCGGCTTCACTGAGCTACAAACAGTCTGATTTTGTAGGCAGAGGTATTGGACGTTGCCGTGCCACACCTTACAGCCACACAGAGATCTGGACGGATACATCCGACCTC
>JBGTIL010000488.1:0-1910 GCA_041745695.1 Chitinophagaceae bacterium
AGAAGCACCTCCGCAGAAGAAATCCATTGCCTGCACCAGGGCTTTTGGAGAAACCACTGAACTATTGGAGGATTTGAAAGAGGCAGTGATTTCCTATACCAGCAAGGCAGCTCAAAAGCTCAGGGAGCATAACCTGCTAACGGCTACCATAACGGTATTCATTCATACCAATCCGTTCAATCAGAGCGAAAGGCAGTACAACAATTCTATGGTGCAGAAGCTTTCTTTTCCTTCGTCCGATACGCGAGAGCTGGCTGCTTATGCCGTGCAAGGGCTCAAAAGAATTTTTAGGGAAGGGTATCGCTATCACAAAGCTGGAGTGATCTTTCAGGAATTGGTGCCACCGTGGGCAAGGCAACCCAATTTATTTGGACATCTGGAAGCGGAACGGTCGGAACGGTTAATGGCTACACTGGATCAGGTCAATGGTAAGTATGGCCGCAATACCTTATATATAGCCGGGATGGGAAAACCTCAGGAACAAAGCTGGGTCACCAAGCAGGAATATCTTTCGCAGAGATACACCACGCATAAGGATGAATTGCCCAGAGTGTAAGCTTAATAAGAAGCACTGTTTTTGATATAAAGAGCATTCATGAAATACATAAAAATCATTGTATGTTTCTCGGCCATGGTTTTCACATTGTCCATGGCCTGGGCGCAAACTTATAACGGTAAGGTCGTTGGAATTGCTGATGGTGATACCTTTACCCTGCTTACGACCGATAAAGAGCAAAAGAAAATCCGCCTGGCTGAAATCGACACCCCGGAAAAGGCACAACCTTATGGACAAAAAGCAAAACAGGCTTTATCAGATTTGATCTTTGGCAAAGAGGTAATAGTGAAACAAAATGATATAGATCGCTACGGTCGCATTGTCGCTTGGGTTTATCAAGGGGAAACCGATGTTAATACTGAAATGATCCGGCAAGGGGCAGCCTGAGTCTACAGGCAATATGCGACAGATCAGAATCTTTACGAACTGGAAAATCAGGCTCAAGCATTGCAAAAGGGTCTTTGGAGCCTACCTAAAGCCGACCAGGTGCCGCCCTGGGAATGGAGACGGGCAGGGATGAAAGCTGAAAAGCCAATAGAAAATGAGAAACCGACCGGAAATGATTTTGAATGTGGAACCAAGCGTTACTGCAGTGAAATGACGAGTTGTGAGGAAGCCAAATAATATCTCGAACATTGTGGATTAATGCGTTTGGATGGTGATAAAGATGGGAATCCATGTGAAAGCCTTTGTAAATAAACGAGTCTGCAATCTTTTATACACTCTCAAGTAATAAATCCAGCATTGTCTGCCATGTGTCTCAATTGGGCTTAATCACAGGATGTTTGCCTTCGGGATCTTGGTAATCACACTCTATGAGTTTCAAATAGGCTTCAGATGGTGGGTACATATGAACGTTTAAAGGCAGGTTTTCAACAGCGTTATCAATTTGATCTTCTACTACCCGGATTAAATAGAAAGGGTCCTTTAGCTCAATCAGAAAATGTCTCTGTCTGCTAAAAGCCAAATAAACTTTATAAATATCGAAGGAGGGGCCTGTTAAATAGGCAAAGAGAACCTTTCCATAATTAGAAATGATTTTTTATACCATACAGAAGGTGGAACTAAAATTATACCGGTTTATAAAAATTTAATAATATAGCTAATAATCAAAATAACTTGACGTTAAACCGGGCAGTTACATTGATACTCTCGTTTTTTTCAGCCTCCTCCTAATAACTTAAGCTAAAACACCTTCCATAGCGTCTGTTATGTATCCCTACGGTGTGCTACATCTTTACAGGCAATGATTTTAGGGTGAACTTTGCGATAAAACAAAGTTGTACCATATGCAATCTAATAACTTACGCGAAAAGATGTTTGCCCTGTGCCGGGAATGGGAAGCCAGTGGCAA
>JBGTIL010000489.1:0-3162 GCA_041745695.1 Chitinophagaceae bacterium
GCAAATCAAAAACCCCCTTCGACCACTTCAATTGTTGTTTGTAATAGGCGGAAAGCGTCGACGGAACAAGCCCGCGAGCCACAACTTCGGGCACATACACTGACTTCCATCCCCTGGCGTGCAGCTGCATGGCCGTATGCAAATCTTCAGCAAGGCCAGCTGCATGCCCACCAATGGATTCTAAGGCTGTCCGTCGAAAGGTACAGTTTGCGCCAATAGCGAGTACGGTTCCGTACTTGTTCATGGTCATCATGATCGGCCCGTAAAACTGGTAGGTCTGCTGGGCGGCACCCTTGGCGATAAGGCTTTCGTCTCCGTTTTTGTATGCCTGGACTACCTGTACAAAACCGACTTCCGGATGAGCGAAATGGGGGATAATAGGGTCTAGAAAATCAGGAAGAGGTACGTGATCCGGATCTAGGACGACGCATATTTCGCCGGTGGAATGTTGTAAGGCATTGTTAATATTACCTGCTTTTGCGTTTTTCTTATCCTTCCGTGTGACATGGTGCACACCGAGCTGATCACAAATTCTTTTCAAAAATGGATCATCAGCCTCGTCGCACAGATACGTTTCATGCGGGTAGGTGATCGCTTTAACGGCTTGAAGCGTTTCAACAATCATTTCGTAAGGCTCACCAGTACAAAATGTTGTAAATATGTCAACGGTGAAATTCCGGGTTAGTGGTGGGGTCTTTGGAACAGTAATATAAAGATAGTGGTACCACTCGTAAAGCAATTTCAGGCAGATGAACAGGAACGTGACCATCAGCATCCAATACAGCGGTGCGTATCCGCGCACGGAGCGGTCTAGAACATTATCAAGAAAAAATACGATTGTGATGCATCCAGTGAAGATCATCACCCAAAGCATGATACGCTCTATCTTCGATGGAGGGGTAATCGGTATACGCTTCATGGGTCCGTTACAACATAAAAGGGTGTGTTACACGTAGCAAAGTTGCCATTGTAGTCATATATTTCTGCAAAAATACGGTATGGTCCTTCCTCCATAGGCGCCTTAAACTGGGCAGTAAGCTTCCCACCAGACTCAACCATCCCATCGAGCGGGAGAAGTTTGCGCATACTGCTTTGCCCGTTTTCTTTATACCAGTCCTCTCTGAAAACTCCCCATTTAACAAACCTAATGCTGTCTTGCTCCTGCATAACCAGCTCAGGGAATATGGGTTGCCCTGGGTTTAGTAAAATGTTGTCAGCAGCACCCTTGTTATTGACCAGCATATAGCGGACCTGTGGATACCTACCTTGCGGAGGCTTTCCTGTCCATATGGATTCCATGATTGCAACCGGCTCGGACTTTCTGCCGGATTCGTCGAACATGCTGAACCAGGTATGGGTTACTTCTTGCTTGCTTCCCCAGAAAAATATTAAATTGCCAATCAAGCGAGGATTTTCAAAAGGCATATACTGATTGTAACGGTTGAGGATAATTTCAGCCTTTTTAGGGCTTGGATTTTCAATAAAGGCACCCCAGGCAGTACTCTGCGTGCCAACCCATGGGCCGTCTATCCCCCATTCCAGTATCATAAAAGGTCCATCCCAAAACCACGAAAAGCCTTTCAAGTCACCTCTGAGCAAGTTTATATCATTAAAAATATTGAAAGAAATCAGATCAAGGTCGCAACGCAGCAGAATATTCGCAATGTATTTCCGGTTGAAATTTATGATTGTCGTCGTGATTGGATGATTAGGGTCAAGTTGTCGGATCATTTTTGTCGTCGCGTTGAACCCATCATAAAAATTGTTGTATGAAGGTTTGAAAGGGAAATCCAACTCATTTCCCAGGCACCACATGAGAAGTGCGGGGTGACTCTTGTACCTGTCAACAACTGACCGGAATCGTGACAACTGTCGTGATGCTCTGACTGGGTCATTGTAAAGATCCATTTGATCACTGTTCTGCATGGGAAGGCCGGCAATAACGGCAATGCCGTTGGCGTGCGCACTGTCCAGGATTTGTTGCAGGTTAGTTGTGTCCCATACACGAAGGCAATTTCCGCCCGCCTCATGCAGCATTCGAAAATTTGACGTTCCGCTTGCGCCCTTAATCTCAAATGCTTTTCCATTCCGCAATACAACGTAGCCGCTGTCGGATTCAACAATGCGAACGGTTGCCTTTGAATTTACTTTTACGTCTTTACAAGCCAGTAAAGTAACCAGGACGTATAGACAAGTGATGCAAATGATTGAATATGCGATGCTGTTTCTGGGCAATATAGGGGTGGTAATGTCAGAAAAGAATTTAAAGAAACACATAATCACTAATCTACGATTATCAGAGAAATTTTAAAACTCTCACTAGCGCAAAATGGCTTTATTGCATGGCCCCTAAAAGGCTTATTTAACCTCGCTCGACCTTAGGTCGATACCCATTCAAAGCTTTACAAGTTTATATTTTAATGGTTTTGGCTACTTATTGAATAATATTTTAAGGCCCTTCAAAGTCATTTTTGGATTATCAAGAGCCATGCAACAAAGCCAATTTGTCCTATTAATTTAGAGCGCGTAAATATTTGATAATCAGATAAATACAAAGTTGTGTATATACTCAAGGTGAGGGCAAAGACCTTTGGTGATTATGAATTCGAAGGGAAGGAAAGCTGCTTTTTATACTTAATCATGTGCAATAGTTTTCTTATAAAAAGATAAAGTAAACCTGGCCACCACGATGAACGATAGGCTAATCACAAAAGCATGTTTCTTATAAACACTTTCGGGACTGGCATAGAATAAGCTATAAATTAATAGCCCTAAGCTAACTGTTGACACAAGCGAAAGCGCAAAAAATATTATTATATTTGATTTAGGAACATTGTTGAAGTTCATGTTCCTTTTTCTGATTTGACTGTGCATTGTCGAGTATTGTGGCTGATAACTCTTCAATATACGCAAAATCAGCAGACGCCGCAGGGTAGTACTTCTTATTATATCGGTAGTTGCGATCAATCATCCAGCGCCTGATAAATCATCCGAACAAAAGTCGCTTCACTTGTATCGCCACCCACACTCTGCGTTTGCTTCATCAGCACGGCCACGATTTTTTCCTGCGGGTCGGCGAAGTAGTTGGTGTTGAAGTACCCGCCCCATTTGAACTTCCCCACGCTGCCCAGGCCGCGGTCGTGGCCGATGGGGTTGACGACG
>JBGTIL010000490.1:0-2455 GCA_041745695.1 Chitinophagaceae bacterium
AGGAAGCATCTCCCGCGCACACGGCATCCCGCCTGTCATCCTGGAGGCCCAGTTGGATAAGATCGGCATACCCATACAAATGATAGCAAGCTCCTGGCAGCAATACGAAGAACGATTTACAAAGGCACTTTCAGAGCTCCGAAAAGAATATCATCTGACTCATGCCATTTTTGGGGACATCGACCTCCAGGAACACCGCACCTGGGAAGAAAAGGTATGCGCCAGTGCTGGCCTGACTGCGGAGCTTCCGCTCTGGGGCTTCGATCGTAGCAAGCTGGTTGCCTCGATGCTGGAAACAGGTATAGAAACGATGATTGTTAGTTGCAATGCGGTTTTGGGTGAACGTTACCTCGGAAGGGTGCTTACCCCTGAACTGGTTCAGGAGTTAGTGAGCCTTAATATTGATCCCTGTGGCGAGAACGGTGAATTTCACACCCTGGTCACCAACGGCCCATCGTTTCGGGATGCAATATTTGTTTCGGTCACAGGCAAGACCCTGCAAAATGATTACTGGTTTGCCGCGCTGGAACTGCAAAAATAAACCCGCAGGTGGCGGGTGCAGGTCTTAAGCGGGCTGGAGGTTTTTCAAATTCCAGAAGCGCTGTACAACGTAGTACAAGCCAAACAGGATTCCGCAAAAAAACAAGTCGCCCAGGATGAAATTTCCGGCAAAGCCCTTGATCAACCCGTAATCGCGGTAGAATGCGAGTCCGTCGGCGTAACACATCAACAAACCCTCACCCGTCCGCGGGCGGTGGAAGCCGCCGCCGCCAAGCCATACAGTGAAATTCGAAAGTAGAAAAAACAGAAGCGAACCTCCCACAGAAAAGCCAAGTACATTTTTAAAATTGAATTGGCGCAGTGCGAAGCCGTAGATCGTCAGGCAGGCGAAAATGGAGTAGTTGATCCATTGACCACCATAAAAACCTGGTATTGTAGACGAGCCCCAGTAAAAGAGACCCTGGTACAGCAAATCGGAAAGGAACATAGAGAATAAAGGAAGCGCAAAAGCCCAGCGCTTGTCTTTGATGATAGCACCGCCAAATATAGCCATAGCGATTTGCGGGGTAAAGCCGAAAGGGCGTCCTTCCCAAACCCGGTATAGTGAAGCACTTACGATCAGCAGTGCCAACGCCAGGAAAAATGATTTATTAAACTTCATCTGTATGATCAATTAGGGTGCAAAAGTAAAGGTTGTGCCGGTATCGGGGTCCACAATTTATGCACGGGAAATGGCGGCACGATATACCTCCGTGCCTGATCCGGCCACTACTTCCACCTGGCTCTCGGCGCAAATGAAGCAGGCTTCGCCGGCATGCAGCTTCAGGTTCTCGGATCCACTATCCAGGTGTACTGAACCTTTGAGCACGAACAGGATCTCGGCTGTCTGGCTGATTAATTCCTTAGCCAGCGTTTCGTTTACTGCCTTGCACAATTTAAATTCATCCGCCGGGCAGGCATACCATCCGGCATTATCAGGATGGAGAATGTTGGGTTCGGTGGGTTCAAAAATGGTGTGCTTCAGCAACTCGTCTACATCAATGTGTTTGTCTGTGAGTCCGCCCCGGAGTACGTTGTCAGAATTCGCCATCAGCTCTATGTTCTGACCCTCGAGGTAGGCATGAGGCATGCCTGCCGGTTGAAAGATCCCTTCTCCTTTCTTCAAATGCAGGAGGTTGAAGAAGTAAATAGAGAACAGGCCCCTGTCGAAATTTCCATTGTTGCAAAATGTATCGATAGCCCGGGCTGCCCAAAAGTCCTCGGACGACTTACTAAGTTGTTCGTCTCTGTAAAGCGGCAGAATGCGATCAGACAGCGGCTGAAGTAGTATATTCATTTCAGCCTGCCCCATACCCATCACCAGGCTGTACAAATGTTTGTAGCCATGCTGCTTAAAGACCTCTGCCAGGAAAGCCAGCTCAGGAACGAGTGACAATACAGATTGAAGTTTTGCCGCCGGCTTAAAACCATGAAGCAGCCAGAAATCGCTGAGGGCAACCATCTGCTCAGGCTTATGATTCCTGTCTTTATAGTTGCGATGTGGTGCTTTCATCGGAACACCAGCAATGTCTTCTGCTTCGAATCCTTTCTTGGCTTCCTCAAGACTGGGATGCACTTGTATGGAAAGCATCTGCGCTACATCGAGCACTTTAAAAAGAAACGGCAGTGCATTGTAACGTGTTTCGGCTGCGGCTCCGAGCGCTTCTTTTGGATGTTCCTTTATAAAATCCAACAGTGACATTTCGGTGCCGCCAAACTCAAGTGTTGAGGGGAAATTAGGATGAGCGCCGAGCCAGTATTCTGCAAAAGGCTCCCTGCTGCTATTGCTGGTACCAAGTAGCTCGGGAATATAAGATCGACCACCCCAGCTGTAGTGTTGCACCTGTCCTTTCAATGTATAAATACGTTGCACAGTTAATCGCTTTGGTTTAATTTAAAGCTAAAGATAGGGAAT